>NZ_JASBQZ010000045.1:0-41977 GCF_029960685.1 Pseudomonas sp. AL10 | reverse complement strand
CAAGCCTGCGTTCGGCCAGCGTGGTTTAACGGGGCGCCTGAGATCAAGATCACAAACAGATCAAGAGCAAGATCAAGAGCGGCTCGCTTCGCATCGTGGTTACTCGGCTGCTATCGCAGGCAAGCCACACAGGGTTATCCGGTTTCGTCAGTGGAAACCCGGTTTACTTACCAGGCGTCAGGGTCAACCTTGTCTTGCCGTACACCTTCTCAAAGTTCTGCGGCTGCATCGGAAAGCTCAGATATTGCGCCTTCAACGACGGGTCGATGCCGTTGGCATAGTTCGGGCTGGCCGGGTTGCCGGATTGGCCGATGCCGCTCTGGCCCATCATTGGTTCCGCCTGGCCGAAGTCGATGATCATGCGCAGCGCCGATACTTGGGTCGCGTTGAAATCCTGGCCCCAGGTGTACGGTGCCGGGTTCAGGGTGTTGTGATCGCCACCGCTGGCGAAGGGGCCGCGGATGACCTGGCCGCTGGTGTTTTTCCAGGTGGTGCTGTGCAGCTTGCCCCACTGCCAGGCCTTGTGATCGGCGCCCAATTGGCTGTCGCCAGTAGTGATGGCGGCGGCCAGGGTGCGGGCCAGGATCGCGGGTTTGTCTTCTTTTTGCGCGGTACGCGTGTCATCCCAGAACGGGCTGTCTTCACGGCCCAGCAGGTGGTCGGCGATGGCCGAGTAGGACAGGCTGGCGTTGCTGACGAAGGCTTTCCAGCTGGCGCTGTTTTCCGGGCCGAGTTTGTCGAGGAAGATTTGCCGGGCGCTTTCTTGCAGGAACAGTTCATAGATCGCCGCGTCAGCCGAGGTGGTCGCCAGTCGACCATCGAAGGCCATCAGGCGCTCGAGTGCTTCGCGGGCCTTGGCGCGTTCCGCTGCCGGCAATGCATCGATGGCCTGCTTGAGGGGCTGGGCCATGCCCGGCGCCTGGAACATATTCTTGAGCTTGGCGGCGAAGAGGGTGGTCTGGTCGTATTGCATGGCAATCAGGCTGCGGCTGTCATGCTTGCCGGCGTTAGCCAGTTGCGCCAGGCGTTCGCTGCGTTCCGGTGCATCCCAGGCGTTGGACAGTTGCATGCCGTAGCCACGCGGTGCGGTGCGCTGGTTGGCGGTGCCGATCCAGCCCTGGGCCGGGTCTTGGTCGTACGGGTGCAGCATCGCGTCGGCGTAGCCGTCCCAGTCAAAGCGCGTGTCCCAGCCCGGCGATGGCAACAGGCCTTCGCCTTCTCGGCGGTTGGGGAAGCGGCCGGTGACTTGCCAGCCGATGTTGCTGGCGTCGGCGAAGATCATGTTCAAGGCTATGGCGCGAATCTCGCGGGTGGCATCCGAGGCTTTGCCAGCGTTTTGTGCGCGGGACAGGTCGAAGAATGCATCCAGGCTCTTGTCGTCCTTGAAGTCGGCGGTTTGCAAGGCCAGGCCAAGACCGCTGGTGAGCGCCTGGCTGCTGTTGAGCAGGGCGCCGTGGCGGGTTTCGTACACCACTTCGCGAATCGAGCGCTGGCCCTTGATGAAGAAGGTTTCGTTGCGCACGCCGGCCGGCAGCCATTTGCCGTTGTTCTCGTAGTACAGCGCGTTGCCCTGGCGTTTGACCTTCTCCAGGAACAGGTCCTGGGTGTCGCCCTTGACCGCGCTCATGCTCCACGCCACTTTGCCGTTGAAACCGGAGAGCAGGGTCGGCAGGCCGGCAATCGAAGCACCGGCGGCCTGGTATTTGGGCGCACGAATCTGCACGTAGTTCCACGGCGACGGTGCTTGTGGCTGCGCGGCGATGTCGTTGGCCAACAGGCTCTTGGCGCTGCGGCTGCGTTGCGGGCCAATGGCCCAGTTGCTTGAGGTGGTGACACTCAGGGCGTTGAGGCTGCGCAATTGCTGGCCTACGGTTTCCAGCCCGGCGAGGCCGGTGATCTGGCTCAGGTTGACGCCTTTGAGCTTGTCGGCTTCGGCCAGCGGGACAGGTTCGTCCGGTGCGCTTGGGGTGAGCCAGGCGAGTTTGTCGACGCCGACCTTTTGCGCCAGCACCAGGGACGAGAGCTCCCCCTGCAGGTTGCTCGACTGGCTGAAATTGAGCAGGCAGAACAGCAGCGCCGAATCTTCCGGCTTCCAGTACTCGGGCTTGTAGCCGCTCTGGGCCAGGTCCGCCGGCAGCTTGTCGCGGTAGCGGAACAGGTAGGCGTTGACGCCTCGGGCATACACTTCAAAGAAGCGTTTGAGGCGTGGCGATGAGGCATTGTACAACTCGCCAGCGCTTTTCTTGAGGTTGACCGCCCGCATGAAGCGGTCGACATCCAGCACTTGCGGGCCCGACATTTCCGCCAGACGGCCCTGAGCCAGCAGGCGCAGAGTGACCATCTGGGTGATGCGGTCGCTGGCGTGCACGTAACCGAGGCTGAACAGAGCATCGTGGAAAGTGTTGCTTTCGATCAGCGGCATGCCTTGGGCATTGCGGCGCACCGACACATTCTGTGCCAGGCCCTTGATCGGCTGCACGCCAGCAACGGGCGGCAGGGTGTCCTGGGTGTTCTGGAGCTGGCAACCGGCCAGGCCCAAGGCACTGACCACTGCCGCGGCAACGCCGAACCGGGGAAGAAAATGTAAGAGGGCTGGCGAGGCCATGGCAAAGCTCCTGCGGGGGGTAGCGTCAGTAAAGGCGCTACGTTAGTGAGCGCGGCGAAACGACGCAAGCGGGAGTTTTGGCAATTGCGTGAGAACTTGAAACAGCCGCCCATTGAGGTGGGGGCTGGTTTAAGGCTTTGTAGGAGCGAGCTTGCTCGCGAGAAACCCATGGGCGCTGTGTTTATTCAGGAAACACGCGTAATCGTTGACGTTTTTCGCGAGCAAGCTCGCTCCTACACGTGCGGTTTAAGCGCCGTGGCACTTCTTGAATTTCTTCTCGCTGCCGCACGGGCAGGGGTCGTTGCGACCGACGTCCTTCAACGCATTGCGCACCGGCTCTTGGTGAGCGTGGCCGCAGTTCGGGCCGTGGACATGGCCGTGGTCGTGATCATGGTGGTCATGATCGTGGTTGCAGTTAGGACCATGGACATGGGGTTGCTGTGTCATCGATGTTGCTCCGGAATAAAATCGCCGGGGATTATCTCGCCATTGTGTGCCACCTGCACGTCATTACCGATGAATAATCCGGTTTTCAGTTCGCCTTCCAGACGATAAGGCACGGGCCGGTCGGGATTTTTCAGCATCTGCACCACCTCACGCACCTGTGGCCAGAGGTTGGTGCGCACCGAGACCTTGAAGAATTTATGCCCGCGTGGCGGTACGGTCAGCCACTCGTTGGACTCGCCTTCGGTCAACACCAGGTTGCCCAGGCTGACCTTGTAGACCAGGCCGCGCACGGTCAGGTCGGCGTCGTCGCGGTTGTCCACGCGAAAGTACAGCTTGAATTTCTGCTCCAGCAGCTTGGCCCGTACCACTTCGACCTTGACCAGGGCAACGTGGGGCGGCGGCGCGTCGTCTTCGAACCAGGACGCGCAGCCGGTCAGGCCCAGGGTCAACGCCAGCATCAAGCTATACATCCGAAGCATGGCGTTATCCCCGTCCAGTGATTAGAAGTAGCTGGAACAGCACTTCTTGAATTTCTGCCCACTGCCACACAAACAGGCATCGTTACGTCCGGCCTTCACTTCTACCGTAGGGTCGATGAAGTACCAGCGCCCTTCATTCTGTACGAAAGAAGACTGCTCGCGGTGACTATGTTCACCGGTAGCGTCATGCCAGCGCGCCGTAAAGGTGACAAAGGCGTGTTCCGGCTGGCCGCCGAACACCTCGGAGCTTTCAACCTCCAGGCCCAGCCAGGTGCTTTTGGCACTCCAGGCGGCAATGGCGTCGCGGTCCAGGCCGGCCTGTTGCGCAGGCAATGTAGTGGCGACCAGGTAATCGACCAGGCCCAGCACATAGGCGCTGTAGCGCGAGCGCATCAACGCGCTGGCGCAGGGGGCCGGGTGGCCGGCGTGATAATGGCCGCAGCAGGCATCCAGCAGATTGCCACTGCCGCACGGGCAAATGGATGTACTCATCGGGTTACCACCAATACTTTCCGAAGTTTTCCGGGTTGGCCCAGAAGCGGGCGTTGAGCCAGTCCGGCACCTGTTTATAGTCAAGCAGATCATAGGTAAACAGCGTCAGTACCTGATCATCGCGTTGGAAGCGTTCGCCGGCTTGCAGGGCCAGGGAGAAAAAGTCGGTGTCCTTCCAGTCGCAGGCGCCCAGGTCGGCCAGCACGGCGATGCGGCTGGCATTGAGGTTACGAATGCCACCGAGCAGGGTCAGGCCTTGGGGTTTGGTCAGGTGCTCCAGGCAGTCGACCACCAGCGCGAGGTCAAAGCGCTGCACCGCGAGGTTTTCCGGCAACGGCCCTGGCGGGGCATAGAACACCTCGGTATCCGGGTGCGCAGCTTTGAAGGCATCCAGCGCCGGAAAATGGCTGGCGCCCACTAATAACAGGCGTTTTGGCCTGTGAAGGTCCAGCAGGGCCGCCAAGGCTTGTTGGGGCGTACGGGCAGAAATTCCAGCGGTCATTGCAGATCCTCGCATCAAGACCGTAGAGACTAGCGCGGCTGGGCGCGTGGGCCTAGAGCGCGGCGGTCGATAGCCGCCGGGGGAGAACTGAAGTTTTTTGATCCTTCACTGGCAAATCGCCTGTAGAAGTCGTTACTGTGCGCTCAAAGAAAAATTTGAAAACACTCAGGAGCCCCATGATGCGTAAGGTTTTTCTGCTGGCCCTGTTGGTCAGCCCCGTTGCCCTGGCCCAGAGCGTCAGTGTCGAAACCAATTCATTGATGCGCTTGCCCAGCAGCACCAGCGTGTTGCAGCTCGAGCGTCTGGACGTGGCGGATTACGGCACCTTGCTGATTCCGGCCACCATCAGCCAGGTTACGGTGGATGAGCTGCACTTGGGGCGCGACGCACGCATCACCATTGTTCCCGGCAATACCGCACTGCAAATGCAAGTGCGCGATGCGCAGTTGGAGCACGGTAGCCAGATCACCTCTCGGGGCGCTCCCGGCACCCACGAAAAACCCGCCAAGGCTGGGCGTGACCTGACCTTGCGCATTAACTCGCTGACTGCCGAAGCGCTTTCGGTAGATGCCCGTGGTGGCGCCGGCGCCCAAGGATATGCGGGCCTGGACGGTGCCAACGGCGTTGACCCGGGTTGCACCTGGGGCTCAGCCGGGCGCGGTTTTAATGGCGATAACGGCGGCGATGGCCGGCCAGGGGCGGCGGGCGCGCAGGTACGCCTGGAGTTGCCGCAGGCGTTCCCGGCTGAACAGATCAAGGTCTGGGTCGATGGCGGGCCCGGTGGCCTGGCTGGGGTTGCGGGCAAACCCGGCAAGGGCGGGCAGTCCAAGGGCTGCCTGGTATACCGCGCGGACGGCGGCGAAAAGGGCCGGCCAGGGTTGGAGGGGCAACCGGGGCCGGCTGGGCCTGCGGGGTCTGTGACTATCCAGCGGCTCTGAGTCGCCTGGCCTGACGCTATCGCAGGCAAGCCCGGCTCCCACATTTGGAATGCATTCCAGTGTGGGAGCCGGGCTTGCCCGCGATAGCGGTGTAAGGCTCGCCTCAGAACATCGGCCGAGCCGAAGCCACTGCCACCACCACCAATCCGACAATCAAGTTAATCCCCACCAACTTGCGAATCTGCCCCAGCGCAGCCGCGCCCGCCGGCCAATCTTCAGCTGCCACCGCTGCCTTCAGCTCCGGGAACTTCAACGCCTGGATGCGGATAAACAGCGCCGTCATCACCAGGTACAAGCCCATCATCACCTGCACATAGCGCGGCGCGGTTTCAAAACCACTGAAGCGCAGGTGCAGCAAACCCATGCCGCTGATCGGCAAAAGCACCACCGCCACCCATACCCACACAAAAAAACGTTGAAACACATTTGCCCATAGCTTGAGCCGGGCAGGGCCCTCAAGTGCCGCCATGGCGGCGGGGCGCAGGATCATCCAGGCGAAAAACATACCGCCGACCCAGATCAAGGCGGCCAGTACATGCAGGGTATAAGCGAGGCTAAACGCGGTCATTGTGGTACTCCGTTCTGCGCGGGATTAATTAGCGGGGTATGATAGCGGCCGATCCGAACCACTGAAAATTTATCCAGCGTTTTTTGCGCCCGACTATCCATGATCAGCACTGAACTCAAAACCACGATCCAGGGCGCCTATTCGCGTTTTCTCGAAGCCAAAAGCTTGAAACCGCGCTACGGCCAACGCCTGATGATCGCCGAAGTGGCAAAAGTCCTCGGGGATATCGACACCGACGACGAAGGCCGCCGCGAGGGTGAGCCTGCGGTAGTAGCCGTCGAGGCCGGTACCGGTACCGGCAAGACCGTGGCCTACAGCCTGGCCGCGATCCCCACGGCCAAGGCCGCTGGCAAGCGCCTGGTGATCGCCACCGCCACCGTCGCGCTGCAAGAGCAGATTGTCTACAAAGACTTGCCCGACCTGATGCGCAACAGCGGCTTGAGCTTTACCTTCGCCCTGGCCAAGGGCCGTGGCCGCTACATGTGCCTGTCCAAGCTCGACGTATTGCTGCAGGAAGGCCACGCCCAAACCGCCACCGCCTCCTTGTTCGAAGAAGAAGGCTTCAAGATCGAGGTGGATGAGGTCAGCCAGAAGCTGTTTACCAGCATGATCGAGAAGCTGGCCGGCAACAAATGGGACGGCGACCGCGACAGCTGGCCCACTGCCCTGGAAGACTCCGACTGGGCGCGCCTGACCACCGACCACAGCCAATGCACCAACCGCCACTGCCCCAACTTCGGCCAGTGCGCCTTCTACAAGGCGCGCGAAGGCATGGGCAAAGTGGACGTCATCGTCACCAACCACGACATGGTATTGGCTGACCTGGCCCTGGGCGGCGGTGCGGTACTGCCCGACCCCCGCGACACCCTCTACGTCTTCGACGAGGGTCACCACCTGCCAGACAAGGCCATTGGCCATTTCGCCCATTACACGCGCCTGCGTTCCACGGCCGACTGGCTGGAAACCACCGCCAAGAATCTCACCAAGTTGCTGGCCCAGCACCCGTTGCCCGGCGACTTGGGCAAGCTGATCGAGCAAGTGCCGGAGCTGGCGCGCGAGATCAAGACCCAGCAGCAGTTCATGTTCAGCGCCTGCGAGCAGGTGGCGGACTTCAAGCCCGGTGAAGACGTCGAGGGCCGCGAGCGCCCGCGCCATCGTTTTGTCGGCGGGATGATCCCCGAGCACATGCGCGAAATGGGCATCGAGCTGAAGAAAGGCTTTTCACGCCTCACCGACCTGTTCACGCGCCTGACGGACTTGCTCAAGGAAGGCATGGATGGCGAGGTCAATATCGGCATCGCCAGTAACCAGGCCGAAGAGTGGTACCCCTTGTTCGGCAGCCTGCTGTCTCGTTCCCAAGGCAATTGGGAGCTGTGGACCGCCTTTACCGTCGAAGACCCGGAAGACAACCCGCCCATGGCCCGTTGGCTGACGCTGTCGGAAAGCGGTGCGCTGTTCGATATCGAGGTCAACGCCAGTCCGATCCTCGCCGCCGAAATGCTGCGCCGCAACCTGTGGAACGTCGCCTACGGCTGCCTGGTGACCTCGGCCACGCTGACAGCCCTGGGCACTTTTGACCGATTCCGCATGCGCGCCGGCCTGCCGAAAAAGGCCGTTACCGCCGTGGTGCCCAGCCCGTTTCATCACGCTGACGCCGGCGTGCTGCGGGTACCAGACCTCAAGGCCGACCCACGGGACGCGGCCGCGCACACGGCGGCGATCATTCGCGATCTGCCGTCGCTGGTAGAAGGCTCCCGCGGCACCCTGGTGCTGTTCTCGTCGCGCAAGCAGATGCAGGACGTGTTCGACGGCCTCGACCGCGACTGGCGCAAGCAGGTGTTTATCCAGGGCAACCTGTCCAAACAGGAAACCCTGAACAAGCACAAGGCGCGGGTCGACGGTGGGGATTCCAGCGTGTTGTTCGGCCTGGCCAGTTTTGCCGAAGGCGTGGACTTGCCCGGCGCTTACTGCGAACACGTGGTGATCGCCAAGATCCCGTTCTCGGTGCCGGATGACCCGGTCGAGGCCGCACTGGCCGAGTGGATCGAAGCCCGAGGTGGTAACCCGTTTATGGAAATTTCGGTGCCAGATGCTTCACTGAAGCTGGTACAGGCCTGCGGGCGGCTGCTGCGTACCGAAGAAGACCGCGGCACCATCACTTTGCTCGATCGGCGCCTGGTTACCCAGCGCTATGGCAAGGCGATCCTCAATGCCTTGCCGCCGTTCAGGCGCGAAATTTCTTAAGCCACTGTGGGCGGATTCGCCCACTGCGTGGTCTATCTCATCACTATCGTCAGGCCAGTCATCGGCCGTTTGGGAGAACTTTGTTCGTATGATCCGCACGCTGCCCGCTCTTTTTGCCCTGCTGTTCGCTGCGCCGTTGATGGCGGCGCCCGAGGGGCAACAAACGCTGTTCAACTTCGTCAGGCCTGCCGATGTGGTCAAGGTGGCGACCCAGGACGCCAGCCTGCCGCAATACAACGCCGAACAAACCCCCGAAGGCGAGGTGCTGCGCCGCATCACCTTCAACCCAGCGGCCGAGCCGAGCCTGGTGCTCAGCCCGCAGACGGGGACGTGGGATTGGTCGCAATCGAGTGCCATGAGCCTGCGTATCCAGAGCGCGATGAACTGGGCGCTGACCCTTTACGTCAAGGTGCAGAGCGCCGACGGCAAGACGCTCGTCAGCCGCATCGACCTGCCGGCCGGCCCGGCCCAGACGCTGCTCGTCCCGCTGCAAGCCAATTCCCCCCTGAGCCAGGGCATGAAGGCCGGCCCGCCGATGCCAATGACCGTTGATGGCCAGCGGGTGTTGCTGGCCGCCAGTGCCGGGGAAATCGACCGTAGCCAGGTGGTATCGGTGACCTTGTCGATGCTCAAGCCCAATGCCGCCCAGAGCATCCTGCTGGAGCGCTTCGGTGTGCAGGACAGCGCGCCGGTATTGAAGGCCGCCTACACTGAACTGGTGGATGCCTATGGTCAGTCCACCCGTGCACGCTGGCCGGAAAAGGTCAGCAGCGACGAGCAACTCAAGGCATCGGCTGCCAAGGAACAACAGCAGCTCAAGGCCTGGCTGGCCGAGCGCGACAAGTCCTCCCTGGATCAATACGGCGGCTGGAAAAAGGGCCCGGGCTTCGACGCCAGCGGTTTTTTCCGCACCCAGAAGCGCGACGGCCGCTGGTACCTGGTGACGCCGGACGGGCATCCGTTCTACTCCCTGGGGGTGAACACCGTGGCGCCGGACAACAGCCAGACCTACGTGGCGGGGCGCGAGTGGATGTTTGCGGCGCTGCCCAAGGCCGGCGAACCCTTTGACAAGTACTACGGCAGCGACGACAGCCGCACCGGCAACGGTGCCGGCGAAGGTCGCGGCTTTGGCTCGGGGCGTTGGTACGATTTCTATGCTGCCAACCTGCAACGCACTTACGGCGGTGACGCGTTGGACCAGCCACGCTGGGTGACCCATACCCTTGATCGCCTGCAAGCCTGGGGTTTCAACACCGTGGGCAACTGGAGCGATCCGGACCTGGCCACTGCCGACCGCGTGCCGTACACCTTGCCGCTGTCGATTGTCGGTGACTATGCCAGTATCAGCACCGGCACCGACTGGTGGGGCGGTATGCCTGATCCGTTTGACCCGCGCTTTGCCATGGCCACCGAACGCGCCGTGGCCATCGCGGCACGCGATCACCGTGACGACCCGTGGTTGATCGGCTTCTTTGCCGACAACGAATTGGCCTGGGCCGGCCCCGGCGACGATGCCAAATCCCGTTACGCCCTGGCCTACGGCACCCTGCGCATGACCACCGACGTCCCGGCCAAGCGCGCTTTCCTCAAGCAACTGCGCGACAAATACCGCAATGAAGAAGGCCTTTCCAAAGCCTGGGGCATTCAACTGGCCGGTTGGGAACTGATGGAAGACCCAGGTTTTGAGCCGCCGATGCCTAGCCCTGAGCACCCGGAAATCGAAGCCGACTTCAAGTATTTCCAGAAGACCTTCGCCGATGCTTACTTCAAAACCATCTCCGACTCGCTGAAGTGGCATGCGCCCAACCAGCTGTTGCTGGGCGGTCGCTTTGCGGTGAGTACGCCGGAAGCGGTCGCTTCGTGCGCGCAGTATTGCGATGTGCTGAGCTTCAACATGTACACCTTGAAACCCCAGGACGGTTACGACTTCGCCGCGCTGCGTGCGCTGGACAAACCGGTACTGATCACCGAATTCAACTTTGGCTCTGCCGACCGCGGCCCGTTCTGGGGCGGCGTGACGCAACTGGCCCGCGAAGAAGACCGTGGCGCGGCTTACACCACCTTCCTCAAGCAGGCCGTGGCCGAGCCGTCGATTGTCGGGGTGCACTGGTTCCAGTACCTGGACCAGCCGGTCACCGGGCGTCTGCTGGATGGTGAAAACGGCCATTTCGGCCTGGTCGGCATCACCGATGTACCGTTCCAGGGCTTTGTCGAGACGGTGCGCAAGAGCAACCTGGCCGCGCTCGACCAGTTGGGCCGTGAGGCGCAAAAAGCCAAGGCCACCCAAGCGATGCGTGAAAGTGAAGCCGGCAAGCCGGGGCGCGACGGCAAAGGCGCGGGGCAGGGCGCTGGGCATGCTGGTGGGCACGCTGGGAATGGGCATTGATTCACCGTTGACGGGTTCACAAAACCTACAATGGCTGAAAGAATGGCGACCACTTTTCATGGTGTTTTCCGAGGGGACTTAGGTGCAGATTCAGGGTCATTACGAGCTGCAGTTCGAAGCGGTGCGCGAAGCCTTCGCCGCCCTGTTCGATGATCCTCAGGAGCGTGGTGCCGGGCTGTGCATCCAGGTTGGCGGGCAAACCGTCGTCGACCTGTGGGCCGGTACTGCCGACAAGGACGGTGCCGAGGCCTGGCACAGCGATACCATCGTCAACCTGTTCTCCTGCACCAAGACCTTCACGGCAGTGACGGCCCTGCAACTGGTGGCCGAAGGCAAGCTCAAGCTCGATGCGCCGGTGGCCGATTACTGGCCGGAGTTTGCCGCTGCTGGCAAGGAAACGATCACGCTGCGCCAGTTGCTCTGCCACCAGGCCGGGCTGCCCGCCATCCGCGAAATGCTGCCCACCGAAGCCCTGTATGACTGGCAATTGATGGTCGATACCCTGGCGGCCGAGGCCCCGTGGTGGACCCCGGGCCAGGGCCATGGCTATGAGGCGATCACCTACGGCTGGCTGGTTGGCGAACTGTTGCGCCGCGCCGATGGGCGCGGGCCGGGGGAGTCGATCGTGGCGCGGGTGGCACGCCCATTGGGGCTGGACTTCCATGTGGGCTTGGCGGATGAAGAGTTTTATCGCGTCGCCCATATCGCGCGCAGCAAGGGCACTATGGGTGATGAAGCCGCGCAACGGTTACTTCAAGTAATGATGCGCGAGCCTGCGGCGATGACTACCCGTGCATTTGCCAACCCACCGTCTATTTTGACCAGCACTAATAAGCCCGAATGGCGACGCATGCAGCAGCCTGCGGCGAATGGCCACGGTAATGCGCGCAGCCTGGCCGGGTTTTATAGTGGTTTGTTGGACGGTAGTTTGCTGGAAAGCGACATGCTCGAACAATTGACCCGCGAGCACAGTATCGGGCTGGATAAAACCTTATTGACCCAAACCCGCTTCGGCCTGGGCTGCATGTTGGATCAACCGCAGTTGCCCAATGCCACGTTCGGCCTTGGGCCCCGTGCATTCGGGCATCCAGGGGCAGGGGGCTCAGTCGGCTTTGCCGACCCTGAACATGATGTAGCCTTCGGTTTTGTGACTAATACCCTGGGGCCTTACGTACTTATGGACCCGCGTGCCCAGAAGTTGGTCGGAATATTGGCCGGTTGTCTATAAACCCCTTGCTGTTTCACAATTTTTTGTTACAAAGGCAAGTATAAAAAAGATGCTGAACGACATGTTGTAACTTGAATGTTCTTTTAGCGTCTGTTTAACGGGTCCCGCGACCCCCTGTTTTTTCTCATTTTGTGGATATCTCATGTTATCGAACAAGTCTTTGGCACTGGCGCTGTGCCTCACTATTACGGGTTGTGCACAAACTCCACAAAATGATGCCGAAGGTGGGCATTGGTGGTCATTTGGATCTGACAAAGCGGCAACCAAGGATCCAGTGGCTCAGATCGACGCCAAGCCGGATGCCAAGCCCGACGCCAAGCCCGACGCCAAGCCGACCGCGGGTGCCAAGCCTGTTGAACCTGTCGCCGCTGCAGCAGCGCCTGCCAAGGCTGACACCGGTTACAGCTGGTGGCCGTTCTCCACCAAGAGCGCCGAAGAAAAAGCTGCCGACGCCAAGGCTGACTTGAAAGCCGACCTCAAGGCCGCAACGCCGGCCTCGGACGTAGCGCCTGTCGTCGCCAAGACCGACAGCGAGCCGCGTTGGTGGTGGCCGTTCGAAAGCAAGCCAAAGCCGTTGGCCAAGGTCGACGTGACCAACGTACAAATGCCTGACCCGAAGATCACCCAAGCCTGGCTGGACGAATACGAACCACGCCTGCGTGCGGCCATCAAGGACAGCAACCTGCAACTTGAGCGCCGTGACAACACCCTGGTGGTGATTGCCCCGGTAGACGGTTCCTACAACCCCAAGCGCCCGGCCATGTTGCTGCCGGTGACCCTGGGCCCGTTCACGCGGGTGGCCAAGGCCGTTGAAGCTGACCCGAAAACCGCCGTACTGGTGCTGGGCCACGTTGATGCCACTGGCAGCGCTCCCGCCAGCCAGGCGTTGAGCAAGGAACGTGCGCAGTCCATTGCCTCGATTTTCAGCCTGAGTGGTCTGAAACAGGATCGCTTGATGCTGCGTGGCATGGGCGACCTTATGCCGCGTGCCGCCAACGACAGCAATCAGGGGCGTGCGCTGAACCGTCGCATGGAAATCATGTTCACTCAGCGTACAACGATGTTGGCACTGCTGAGCAAGTACAACTCGGGCAAAACTCCGCCCGTAGCTGAAATGGTCGCGGTGCAGAATGTGCCTGCGCCAGCACCGGCGGCAAAAGCGCCTGCCAAAAAGGCCACGGCCAAGAAAGCGGCCGCCAAGCCAGCGGCTAAAAAGGCTGCGGCCAAGCCGGCTGCCAAGAAGCCGGCTACTGCAAAAGCCAAGGCGGCACCCGCTTCGAACGACCAGGCGAAAAACTGAGCTGTTGAACCACAAGGATAAAGCCGCATGACCCAGGCACTGGCCGATATGCGCCGTGACTACACACGGGACGGTTTGAGCGAGGCCCAGGCCCCGGACGAGCCGTTTGCGTTGTTCCACCAATGGTTTGGCGATGCGGTTAAAACCGAACAGCCGCCAGTGGAGGCCAATGCCATGACGTTGGCGACGGTCGACCATGACGGTCGCCCGCACTGCCGCATCCTGCTGCTCAAGGGTCTGGATGCACAGGGCTTTACCTTCTTCACCAACTATCAGAGCGCCAAGGGTGAACAACTCGCGGCGCGGCCGTTCGCGGCCATGACCTTCTTCTGGCCAACCCTGGAGCGCCAGGTACGCATTGAAGGGCGCGTGGTCAAGGTCACGCCTGAAGAGTCGGATGCTTATTACCAGGTGCGCCCGTTGGGCAGCCGCCTGGGCGCTTGGGCTTCTCCGCAGAGCAAGGTCATCCGTGATCGCGAAGAGCTGCAGGCGCTGCTCAAGGCCACTGAAGAGCGTTTCAGCGATACCCAGCCCGATTGCCCAGAGCATTGGGGAGGGTACCGTTTACTGCCCGAGCGCATCGAGTTCTGGCAAGGCCGCGCCAGCCGCCTGCATGATCGCCTCAACTACCGTTTGCAGGACGGCCAATGGTCCCGCGAGCGCCTGGCGCCCTGAGCGGCACCTTTCGTCATCCCACCTGAATCAACACCGTTGCGTCGAAGTCTTTGTTCAAGAGACTTCGAGCGCTTTCGGCTGTGCGGCTACACTGATCGAGCCGGTTATGGCATCGTTCTGTACCCTGGCTTGGTTACCGTTCGTCGAGTTCTCTGGTGCTGGCAGTCTGTACTCAGGCTGAATGAAAGCAAGTTTCTGCCTGGCGCGCCGTGACACGCGCCAAGTCACAGCGTTTAATGAATACCTGTCCTTTGGAGTTGATGCTATGCGTAAGTCCGTTTTACTAGTTGCCTGCTTTACCACCCTGTCGTTGTTGTTGGGTGGCTGCGCCTCGAGTCTGACCGGCGACTCGTACTCTCGTGATGAGGCGCGTCGTGTACAGACCGTTCGCATGGGCACCATCGAATCCCTGCGTCCAGTGAAAATCGAAGGCACCAAAACCCCAATCGGCGGCGCTGCGGGCGCGGTCATCGGCGGCGTTGGCGGTAGCGCCATCGGTGGCGGCCGTGGCAGCATCGTCACTGCTGTGATCGGCGCAGTTGCGGGCGGCCTGCTGGGCTCGGCCACTGAAGAAGGCCTGACCCGCACCCAGGGCGTGGAAATCACCGTGCGCGAAGACGACGGCAGCATGCGCGCCTACGTACAAGCCGTGCAGGAAAATGAAATCTTCCGCATTGGCGACCGCGTACGCATCATGACCGTCGACGGTACCAGCCGCGTGACTCGCTAAGCCTTAAACTACAGGCGAAGAAAAACCCCCAACCGGGTGACCGGTTGGGGGTTTTTTTGTAGGAGCGAGCTTGCTCGCGAAAAACGTTAACGATAACGATAACGCGTGCTCAATGAACGCGGCGCCTGTAAGTTTTTCGCGAGCAAGCTCGCTCCTACTTCAATCATGCAACGATCGCTTTCTTGCGGCTTGCCATCGCCGTTACCGCATACCCGATAAAGGCTGCCAGGATCGATCCGGTCAGAATCCCCATGCGGTCTTCACCGGCAAACTCACTGGCGCCTGGCACAAACGCCAGGGAGCCGACGAACAGGCTCATGGTGAAGCCGATCCCGCACAGGATCGCCACGCCCATTACCTGGCCCCAATTGGCGCCGCTGGGCAGTGAGGCGATGCCGGTCTTGATCGCCAGCCAGGTGAGGCCGAACACACCGACGGTCTTGCCGATCAACAGGCCGGCGGCGATGCCCATGGGCACGGAGTGGGTGAAGCTTTCCAGGCTGACGCCCGTCAGAGAGACCCCGGCGTTGGCGAACGCGAACAGCGGCAGGATGGCGTAGGCCACCCATGGGTGCAGGGCGTGTTCCAGGCTCAGCAGCGGCGAGGTTTCGGCATTCTTGGTGCGCAGTGGAATGCAGAACGCCAGGGTTACACCCGCCAACGTCGCATGTACACCGCTCTTGAGCACGCACACCCACAGGATCAGGCCGATGATCATATACGGCCCCAGCTTGATCACGCCCAGGCGGTTCATCGCAATCAGCGCAATCAAGCACGCCCCCGCGCCCGCCAGGGATGCGGTGGACAGGTCTGCGGAATAGAACAGGGCAATGACGATGATGGCCCCAAGGTCATCAATGATTGCCAGGGTCATCAGGAACAGCTTCAGCGACACCGGTACGCGCTTGCCCAGCAGGGCTAAAACGCCCAGCGCAAAGGCAATGTCGGTGGCCATAGGGATCGCCCAGCCAGCCAGGGCGGCGGGGTTGTCCTTGTTCAGCGCCCAGTAGATCAGCGCCGGCACCACCATGCCGCCGATGGCCGCTGCGCCAGGCAGCACCACTTGGGAAGGCTTGGACAGGTGGCCATCCAAAAGCTCGCGCTTGACCTCCAGGCCGATCAGCAGGAAGAACAGGGCCATCAAGCCATCGTTGATCCAAAGCAGCGCCGGCTTGGCGATTTTCAGCGCGCCAACCTGTGCAACCACTGGCGTGTCGAGAAAGGCGTTGTACAGGTGCGACAACGGTGAGTTGTTGATAATCAGCGCCAAGGCAGCAGCGGCGATCAACAACAGGCCACTGGCGGCTTCCAGCTGGAAGAAACGGGTGAAAGTGCTACGCAGAGGCAAGGGATGCTCTCCAATCCAGGTTCAATAGGTGGGTACCCTAACCCGTACCGTTAGTTGTTAAAACAAAAGTTATATTCTTATTTGTTATAAGAGATGGCCCGGGACATCGGTGAGCCAAAGACTAGCAATTGTGTGTCCAATTGCGTCGTCACTGTATCTGTGTGGAGTGTAGGAAACATCTTAAGATCACCGCTGAAAACCTTTAGAGAAGCCACCATGAGCGACCACCGTACCTGGGCCCGCGAAGCCATTCGCATCATTGAAGCGGACTTCCAGCGCAGCGCCGATACCCACCTGATCCCGCTGCCATTACCGGGTTTGCCAGGCATCGAGTTGTACTTCAAGGATGAGTCCAGCCACCCCACTGGCAGCTTGAAACACCGGTTGGCGCGCTCGCTGTTTCTGTATGCGCTGTGCAACGGCTGGCTCAAGCCGGGCGCCCCCGTTATCGAAGCGTCCAGCGGCTCCACGGCGATCTCGGAAGCCTACTTCGCGCGCTTGCTTGGCTTGCCGTTTATTGCCGTCATGCCCGCAACTACATCTCAAGAGAAGATCGCCCAAATTGCCTTCTACGGGGGCAAAAGCCATCTGGTCCAGGACCCGACGCAGATCTACGCCGAGTCCGAACGCCTGGCCCAGGAAAGCGGTGGTCACTTCATGGACCAGTTCACCTACGCCGAACGTGCCACCGACTGGCGGGCGAACAACAATATTGCCGAGTCGATCTTCCAGCAGATGCGTTTTGAACAGCACCCGGAGCCGAGTTGGCTGATTTCCAGCCCTGGCACCGGCGGCACCACCGCGACCCTGGGTCGCTATGTGCGTTATCGCCAGCATTGCACGCGAGTGTTGTGTGCCGATGCCGAACGCTCGGTGTTCTTCGATTTCTACCAAAGCGGTGACGCGAGCCTGCGCCTGGACTGTGGCTCGCGGATTGAAGGGATTGGTCGGCCTCGGGTGGAGGCATCGTTTCTGCCGGCGGTGATTGATGCCATGGTCAAGGTGCCAGATGCATTATCCCTGGCGGCCATGCATTACCTGGCGCAGCGTTTGGGGCGACGGGTTGGCGGTTCCAGCGGTACCAATCTGATCGGTGCCCTGATGGCGGCGCAACAGATGAAAGCGTCGGGGGCGTCGGGGTCGATTGTCGCGATCTTGTGCGATGGCGGAGAGCGTTATGCCACGACCTATTATGATCAAGCGTGGCTGGCGGGGCAGGGCTATGAGCTGGAGGGTTTGATCGCGGCTGTAGCAGCAAGTGTCGAACGTGGTGAAGCGCTACCCGATAGCATCCTGCGCGCCAATATCTGACACCCTGCGAAACAGTGTGGGAGCTGGCTTGCCCGCGAACAGGCCCTCCCAGTCGATACACCTCTAACTCTCCTGCGCTCTGTAGGCCCCCGGCGTCAACCCCGTCCACTTCTTGAACGCCCGATGAAACGCCGATGGTTCGGAAAACCCCAATTGTTCGGCGATCTCCTGCAAAGACAAATCCGCCCGCCCCAAGTGGTAAATGGCGATATCCCGGCGTAACTCATCCTTCAATGCCTGAAAACTCGTGCCTTCTTCGCGCAGATGCCGGCGCAGGGTCTGTGGGCTGATGTGCAAGTGCTGGGCGACGGCTTCCAGGTCTGGCCAGGGTGTGCGGTCGCGGCTCAGCAGGCGGCGCAGCTGGCTGCTCAGGCTGTCGCCTTCATCCGGCCTGGATAACAAGTCGGCAGGGGAGCGCTGCAAGAAGTGCTTGAGGGTGCGTTCATCCTGCAACAGCGGCAAGCTCAGGTAGCGGCTGGGAAACACCAGGCTGCTGGTCGGCGCACCGAACACCTGGGGGCAGGGGAACAGCAGGTCGTATTCACCGGCATGGGCCGGCATCGGGTAACTGAAGGTGGCCTGCTGCAGCCGGATACGCTGGCCGATCAACCAACTGCCCAGCCGATGCCAGATCACCAGCAGGCATTCACTGAGAAAGTGGTCCGGGTCCCATAGCTGCGAGTCGTCCAGGCTCAGGCGCGCCATGTCGCCTTCTTTCGTCAGCTGCCAGCGCGGGCCTTGCGGGAACAGGCTATAAAACAATAAGCCGCGCTCCAGCGCCTTTTCCAGCGTGCGGCAATGAATCAGCGCGTGGCACATCATGGCAAAAGTGCCACGTTTGCTCGGCCCTTCGGCAAACCCCAGGTATTCGTCATCCAGCCCCAGCCAGAGCATTTGCAACAAGCGGGTAAATTGTTCTGGAGCGATGCGGGCGCGCGGCTCGGTCAGCAGTTCTGGGGTAATGCCCACCTGGTGCAACACCCCCGAGTAGTCAAAACCGACTCGGCGCGCACCGCCGAGGGCCGCTCGGGCGTAATGGCTGGCGATGGTACGTTCACGCATGCGAGGGCCTCATCCATGGAGTGGCGGATGGTAGCCATCACACGGCGGGGCGACAAGGCGGATATCCGCCAAATTGTAGGACGAGACAGGGTGAGTGGGCGGAAATCCGCCACCTTGTTGCACGCCTCGGAGTCGCCCGTAAAACCCAAGCCCTGATGTCTAAAGGCCTTCAGCGCGTTTAAGCAAAGTGGCACGCTGTTTGCGATAGGGATTACAGCGCAGGCTTGTTCCTACAGGCTTGGCAAACAACAAATCCCTCCAGTGCAGGAGGGTTCGCAATTCAAGTGCCGTGGGCAATGGCGGATATTTGCCACACGGGACGATTGAGGAACTTTGCAATGACGACTCGTCAGCCAATCTACAAATCCCTGTATTTCCAGGTGATCGTCGCAATCGTTATCGGTATCTTGCTCGGCCACTTCTACCCGCAGACCGGCGTGGCCCTCAAGCCACTGGGTGACGGCTTTATCAAGCTGATCAAAATGGTCATCGCCCCGATCATCTTCTGTACCGTGGTCAGCGGCATCGCTGGCATGCAAAGCATGAAGTCGGTGGGCAAGACCGGCGGCTACGCGCTGCTCTACTTCGAAATCGTTTCCACTATCGCTCTGCTGATTGGCCTGGTCGTGGTCAACGTGGTGCAGCCGGGCGCCGGCATGCACATCGACGTCGCGACCCTGGATGCTTCCAAAGTGGCGGCCTACGTCACCGCCGGTAAAGACCAGAGCATCGTGGGCTTTATCCTCAACGTCATCCCGAACACCATCGTCGGCGCGTTCGCCAATGGCGACATCCTGCAAGTGCTGATGTTCTCGGTGATCTTCGGTTTCGCCCTGCACCGCCTGGGTGCCTATGGCAAGCCGGTGCTGGACTTCATCGATCGCTTCGCCCACGTGATGTTCAACATCATCAACATGATCATGAAGCTCGCGCCAATCGGTGCCCTGGGTGCCATGGCGTTCACCATCGGCGCCTACGGTGTAGGTTCGCTGGTGCAACTGGGCCAATTGATGATCTGCTTCTACATCACCTGCATCCTGTTCGTGGTGCTGGTGCTGGGCGCTATCTGCCGCGCTCACGGTTTCAGCGTGTTGAAGCTGATCCGCTACATCCGTGAGGAACTGCTGATCGTACTGGGCACCTCTTCTTCGGAATCCGCACTGCCACGCATGCTGATCAAGATGGAGCGTCTGGGCGCGAAGAAGTCCGTGGTCGGCCTGGTGATTCCAACCGGTTACTCCTTCAACCTCGACGGTACGTCGATCTACCTGACCATGGCGGCCGTGTTCATCGCTCAGGCGACCGACACCCACATGGACATCACCCACCAGATCACCCTGCTGCTGGTGTTGCTGCTGTCGTCCAAAGGCGCGGCTGGCGTGACCGGTTCGGGTTTCATCGTATTGGCTGCCACCCTGTCGGCCGTCGGCCACCTGCCAGTTGCCGGCCTGGCGCTGATCCTGGGTATCGACCGCTTCATGTCCGAAGCCCGTGCGCTGACCAACCTGGTGGGTAACGCCGTTGCCACCATCGTTGTGGCCAAGTGGGTCAAGGAGCTGGACACCGACAAGCTGCAAAGCGAGCTGGCGTCTGGCGGTACCGGTATCTCCGAAACCCGCGAGCTCGATGACCTGGGCGTGGCTGAAGGCCCGGCGCCTGTCGTCAAGTAAGTGGCTGCTGGCGTGAACTGACGCCAACGCTATCGGCAAACGCCCCGACTGGTTCGGGGCGTTTGCGTTTCTGGCGGGATACAACGGATATTTTTGGTTTACAGTGAGCGCGACAGTACTTACCGGAGGCCTGATGGACAGTGTGGATCTGAACGTCCTGCGCAGCGTGCTGCAATGGCGCCGCGCCGGGCAGCGCGTGATGTTGTACAGCGTGGTGCAAACCTGGGGCAGCGCGCCGCGCCCGCCGGGGGCGATGCTGGCCCTGCGCGGTGATGGCGTGGTGATTGGCTCTGTGTCGGGCGGTTGCATCGAGGATGACTTGATCGCGCGTCTGCAGGACGGCCGCTTGCCTGCTGATGGCCCGCCCGTGCAGTTGGTGACCTACGGCGTCACACGCGATGAGGCCGCACGTTTTGGCCTGCCCTGCGGCGGCACCCTGCGGCTCACCGAGGAGCGCGTGGAGGAGTGGGGTTGGGTCGAAGCGCTGCTGGCGCGTTGTGAAGATCATCAGATTGTCGCTCGCGAGCTGAACCTGGCCACCGGCGAGGTGACCTTGAGCGCCGCCAGCAAGACCGACGTGGTGAGCTTCGACGGTGAACGCTTGCGCGCCATCTATGGCCCGCGCTGGCGCCTGCTGTTGATCGGCGCCGGGCAGCTGTCGCGTTACGTAGCGCAAATGGCACGTCTGCTGGATTTCGAAGTGCTGATCTGCGACCCCCGCGAAGAGTTCGTCTACGGCTGGGAAGACCAGCATGGCCGCTTTGTGCCGGGCATGCCCGACGAGGCGGTGTTGAATATTCATACCGATGAACGCACGGCCATTGTCTGCCTCACCCACGATCCACGTCTGGATGACATGGCGTTGCTGACGGCGCTGAACTCCACGGCGTTCTATATCGGCGCCCTGGGTTCGCGGGTCAATACCCAGAAGCGTCGGGAGAACCTGGCTGCGCTGGGCTTGTCGGCGGAGGCCATCGCGCGTTTGCACGGGCCGATCGGCCTGCACATCGGCAGCCATACGCCGGCGGAAATTGCGCTGTCGCTGATGGCGGAAATTGTTGCGATCAAGAACGGGGTGGCACCGATGCAGAAAAAGCCGTTGGCAGTGGTGGCCGAGTGACGGTGACCGCAATTGTGCTGGCGGCGGGGCAGGGCAGTCGTTTTCGGGCTGAAGCTGGAGCTGATCAAGACAAGTTGCTCGCCGCGTGTGTGGGGTTGGATGGGGTTACCCGACCGGTTATCGAGCAGGTCCTGGTGAATCTGCCGGCGACGCTTGTTGAGCGCTGGGTGGTGACCTTGCCGGAGCGCCGTGAGGTGATTCGGTTGGCTGAGGCGCATGGTTGCAAGGTCCTGCTTTTGGAATCGGCCGGGATGGGCGACAGCATTGCCGCAGCTGTTGCCGCCAGCGCTTGGGCAGAGGGTTGGCTAGTGGTGCTGGGGGATATGCCGTTTATTCGATCCGCGACGGTTGAGCGTGTGCTGGCCGACCCGGGGAGAATCACTGTGCCGGTGCATGCCGGGCAGTTTGGACATCCGGTGGCTTTCGCGCGTGTATGTGGGCCTGCATTGATGGCGTTGACCGGGGACCGTGGCGCGAAGCCTTTGTTTGCGCAAGCGCAGGTGCGGGGCGTGCAGGTGGATGATCCTGGCGTGCTGTGGGATGTGGATGTGCCGCAACGGTTGAGTTTTACCCCAGGTTAAGTGTGGGAGTTGGCTTGCCTGTGATAGCCATAGGTATCTACACAATTTAGAGCTGACGCTGGACCTGTGGCGAGGGAGCTTGCTCCCGTGACGGACTGATAGCTGGCGCTTATCTACCTGACACGCGACCATCCAAATGTGGGAGCTGGCTTGCCTGCGATAGCGGCCTGGCAGTCAACACCGTTGGACCGGGTACATATCCGTTATTTAGGTAACGGCCACTTAGGGTTCCGCTCTGACAGCGGGTCACTTTGGAAAAGCCCCAAAGTAACCAAAGGGCTCTTGCCCCACCACTCGGCACCTCGCTTGGGCTCGGTGTGCCCGAACGCAGGCTTGAATCCGTGGGCCGCCGCCACGCGCCATCCATGGCGCGGGGCGGCTAACCCGGCGTCCTGCCGGGTTACCCACGAATTCAAGCCTGCGTTCGGCCAGCGTGGTTTAACGGGGCGCCTGAGATCAAAAGCAGAGCAAGATCAGGAGCGGCTCGCTTCGCATCGTGGTTACCGTTGGGTGGCAGATTCGAGATGTTTGTCGATTGAACCGCCGCTATCGCAGGCAAGCCAGCTCCCACAGTGATTGCATTTCAAATCGAGATAGCCAGCCATAAAAAAGCCCCGCCTGATCACTCAGGCGGGGCTTTTTAGTGGCGGTTGGAATCAGGCGAGGGGTTTAGGCTCGTGTTCTGCTTCCTGGGCCTTGTGCTCTACCGCCTGGGCTGCGGCTGCAGCAGCTTCGGCTTCCTTGCGGCGACGACGCACTTCACGTGGGTCGTTCGGCGCACGGCCGTTCTCGGTGAGGGCGCTTGCAGGTGCGGCTTCAACCACAGGGGCGGCCACTTCGGCAACCACCGGGGCTTCAACTTCAACCACGGGCGCAGGCTCCGCAACCGGCGTCGGCTCAACCACTGGGGCTGGCTCGGCGACGACTTCAGCAACCGGTGCCGGTGCTTCTTCTACCACTGGGGCAGGTGCTGGCGCTTCAACCGGGGCAGCCGGTTCGGCGGTCCACTGGAAGGCGGTCTGTTCTTCGCGAACTTCACGCACGGCCGGGGCTGCTTCTTCGACCACCGGAGCTTCTGCAGCCGCTTCGACTACTGGCTGAGGCTCAACCGATGGAGCTGGTTCAACGGCAACCGCTTCGGTTTCTGGCTGTGCATCGCGAACCGGGGCAACTTCCACTTCCGCAACCACTGGGGCTTCGACAGGGGTTGTGGCTTCAACCACTGGCGCTTCAACAACCGGCGCTTCGACCGCTGGGGTTTCGGCGGCTGGCGTTTCTACGGCAACAGTGTCTTCGACGGCAGCGGTAGCGCGTTCGGCTTGCTCGTGGGCCTGGGCTTCAGCGGGGGCGCTGATGACCGAGCTGGCAACGGCAGCGGTAACGGCTAAGCCGGCAGCCAGTTCGGCGCCTGTTGGCTCGTTGTTGGCAGTTTCTGCGTTCTCGCCGGTTTCTTCCGAACCTTCGATTACGTTGCCGTTGGCATCACGCTGACGCTCACGACGGTTGCTGCGACGACGCTGGCCACGGGAGCGGCGGCGTGGACGATCGCCTTCGGCGTTGTCCTGGCCGTCTTCCTGCAGTTGCTCTTCGCCGGTCAGTACTTCTTCTTCGCTGGCGGCAGCGGCTTGCTCGGCGCGTGGTTGACGCTCTTCACGTGGCGGGCGCGGTTGGCGCTCTTCACGGGGGGCGCGCTCTTCACGCGGCTGGCGGGCCGGGCGTTCTTCGGCGGTAACGGCTGCGGCAGCGGCAACGGCAGGTGCCGCGTCCAGAGGCTCGCGCAGTTCACGCACACGTTCTTCACGCTCGCCACGTGGCTTGCGGTCTTCACGTGGAGCGCGTGGGGTACGTGGGGCGCGCTCTTCACGCGGTGCACGTTCTTCACGGGCTACGGTCGGGGTGTCTTCACGGGCTTCGCGAGGCGCACGCTCTTCACGTGGTGCGCGGTCTTCACGCGGGGCACGTTCTTCGCGAGGCTTGCGCTCTTCGTCACGGCGGCCGTTGCGGTTACGGCTCTGCTGGCGACCGTTGCGACGTTCTTCGTTGCGCGCCGGGCGCTCGGCGGCAGGTTTTTCAACCACAACCGGGGCAGCAGGCTCTTCCTTGGTGGCGAACAGGCTGACCAGCGACTTCACCAGGCCCTTGAACAGGCTTGGCTCAGGCAGGGCGGCTGGCGCAGCAACCGGGGCGGCGGCTTCGGTCGGTACCGGTGCGTTGGCGCGGGCCGGCGCAGTCTTCACCGCCGCTTCCTGGCGAACCAGGGTGCGGGTCGCAGCGGCTGGCTGGACTTCTTCGACTTCGGCGGCAGCTGCGGCGATTTCATAGCTGGACTGGCCGCTGTGGGCTTCCGGGCTGTCATCACGCAGGCGCTGGACTTCAAAGTGCGGCGTTTCGAGGTGATCGTTCGGCAGGATGACGATACGGGCACGGGTGCGCAGTTCGATCTTGGTGATCGAGTTGCGTTTTTCGTTGAGCAGGAAGGCTGCAACCGGAATCGGCACTTGTGCGCGAACTTCGGCGGTACGGTCTTTCAGGGCTTCTTCTTCGATCAGGCGCAGGATCGCCAGGGACAGCGATTCAACGTCACGAATGATGCCGGTGCCGTTGCAACGCGGGCAGACGATGCCGCTGCTCTCGCCCAGGGATGGACGCAGGCGCTGACGGGACATTTCCAGCAGACCGAAGCGCGAGATGCGGCCGACTTGCACGCGAGCGCGGTCAGCTTCCAGGCATTCGCGGACTTTCTCTTCCACGGCGCGCTGGTTCTTGGCAGGGGTCATGTCGATGAAGTCGATGACGATCAGGCCGCCGATGTCACGCAGGCGCAGCTGGCGGGCGATTTCTTCAGCCGCTTCCAGGTTGGTCTGCAGGGCAGTTTCTTCGATGTCGCTGCCTTTGGTCGCACGTGCCGAGTTGATGTCGATGGACACCAGGGCTTCGGTCGGGTCGATTACGATGGAGCCGCCGGAAGGCAGTTCGACCACGCGCTGGAAGGCGGTCTCGATCTGGCTTTCGATCTGGAAACGGTTGAACAGTGGCACGCTGTCTTCGTACAGCTTGATCTTGCTGGCGTACTGCGGCATTACCTGGCGAATGAAGGTCAGGGCTTCGTCCTGGGCTTCAACGCTGTCGATCAGCACTTCGCCGATGTCCTGGCGCAGGTAGTCGCGGATGGCGCGGATGATCACGTTGCTTTCCTGGTAGATCAGGAACGGCGCGGAACGATCCAGGGACGCTTCTTTGATAGCGGTCCACAGTTGCAGCAGGTAGTCGAGGTCCCACTGCATTTCTTCGCTGCTGCGGCCAAGGCCGGCAGTGCGCACGATCAGGCCCATGTCGGCCGGTGCGATCAGGCCGTTCAGCGCTTCACGCAGTTCGTTGCGCTCTTCGCCTTCGATGCGACGGGAAATACCGCCGGCACGTGGGTTGTTCGGCATCAGTACGAGGTAACGACCGGCGAGGCTGATGAAGGTGGTCAGGGCTGCGCCCTTGTTGCCACGTTCTTCTTTTTCGACCTGGACGATGACTTCCTGGCCTTCGCTCAGGACGTCCTTGATGTTCACGCGGCCTTCGGGGGCTTTCTTGAAGTATTCGCGGGAGATTTCTTTAAGGGGCAGGAAGCCGTGGCGCTCGGAGCCGAAATCGACAAAGGCAGCCTCAAGGCTTGGTTCGATGCGAGTGATACGGCCTTTATAGATGTTGGCCTTTTTCTGCTCGCGTGCACCGGATTCGATGTCCAGGTCGTAGAGGCGCTGGCCATCTACCAGTGCAACACGCAACTCTTCGGGTTGAGTTGCGTTAATCAGCATTCTTTTCATGTTGTACCGTCGGTTTCCGGGCTGCCGGAAACGGCGTTCGGCACACACGACTTCTCACGGTCGGTGTCAGGTGCGTCAAGAGTGGTTGGCCACTCCAGTGTCCAGCAAAATCGGCCAATTGGGCCGGTATCGCGACGGACGCGTCCTGCTCGTTAGCGGTGGTGACAAAGGCACCACTTCAACAAAAGCTAAGGTCAGGAGGAGGAATCAACCGGCGACTGTGGACGAGATGAAGCGTCTAAAACAAGCCTAGTGCTACACAGTCCGACGGTTGTGCATCTCCACCCTACACGTATCCCTGATAATTCGGGTGCTGCCGCGCGCAGAATCCGCAGCGGGTTGGCATTTACCGTGTACTCCAATGGGGAGTCCACGCTCATGGCTAAACAAGACTAGGTGTGGGCGGTTGCGCTCTCACTCAGCTCTTAACAGGCGTTGTTTCCGAAGCATTCGCCATGGTCTGGCTCAAAACTGACTGCACTTTGTGAACTGGCCGTAAATATCGGCGCAAAAGGCGAGTATTCACTCTGC
This sequence comes from Pseudomonas sp. AL10, assembly GCF_029960685.1. Classification (NCBI taxonomy): domain Bacteria; kingdom Pseudomonadati; phylum Pseudomonadota; class Gammaproteobacteria; order Pseudomonadales; family Pseudomonadaceae; genus Pseudomonas; species Pseudomonas sp. AL10. The sequence goes on along the minus strand of NZ_JASBQZ010000045.1, from coordinate 15,945 downwards.
TTTCTGCACTCGCTTCAGGCCTCATGTCACCTGCGCTTGTTACAATCTTGAGCCTTCCTGGGTGGCGAAAGCCCCGTAGGACGGCCTCGCGTCCTGATGAATTGCGATGGTCAGGGCCGGCAGTTTGCCGCATGTCCTCTGTCCAGGCCGCTTTTGGCGGCGTTCGCGACTATAGCAGTAATGATTAAGTGCTTCAATTCCATAAAAAATTGTTATCATCGCCGCCATGACGACTACCGCCCCCCCGACCCCCAGCGTCCAGCTGCTTGAGGTCTCGCCGGAATATGCCGGCCAACGCATCGACAATTTTCTCCTGGCCAGGCTCAAAGGCGTGCCCAAGACCTTGATTTACCGCATCTTGCGTAAAGGCGAAGTGCGCGTGAACAAGGGGCGCATCAAGCCTGAATACAAGCTGCAGGCGGGCGATATCGTCCGTGTGCCGCCCGTGCGCGTGCCTGAGCGCGACGAGCCGGTGCCGCTGGCCCAGGGCCTGTTGCAGCGCCTGGAAGCGTCGATTGTGTTCGAAGACAACAAGCTGATCGTGATCAACAAGCCCTGTGGCATTGCGGTTCACGGTGGCAGTGGCTTGAACTTCGGCGTGATCGAAGCCTTTCGTCAGTTGCGCCCCGATTGCAAGGAGCTGGAGTTGGTTCATCGCCTGGACCGCGACACGTCTGGCCTGCTGATGATCGCCAAGAAGCGCAGCATGTTGCGCCATCTGCACACCGCCCTGCGTGGCGATGGCGTGGACAAACGCTACATGGCGCTGGTGCGCGGCAACTGGGCCAGCTCGATCAAGAGCGTGCGTGCGCCGTTGCAAAAGAGCAACCTGCGCTCCGGCGAGCGCATGGTCGAAGTGGATGAGGAGGGCAAAGAAGCCCTGACCCTGTTCAAGGTGCTGCGCCGCTTCGGGGACTTTGCCACCATGGTCGAGGCCAAGCCGGTGACCGGGCGCACCCACCAGATTCGGGTGCACACCCTGCATGCAGGTCACTGCATCGCCGGTGACACCAAGTACGGCGACGAGGATTTCTCCAAGGAAATTCGCGATCTGGGCGGTAAGCGGCTTTTCCTGCACGCCTACATGCTCACCGTGCCGCTGCCCGATGGCGGCGAGCTGAAACTGCAGGCGCCGGTCGATGAAATGTGGGCCAAGACCGTGGAGCGTTTGAGTGTCGCACCTTGACTACAAGCTGCTGATCTTCGATTGGGACGGGACGCTGGCCAATTCCATTGGCCGCATCGTCGAGTCCATGCACATGGCCTCGACCCGCTCGGGCTATGAGTTGTGCACGGACCTGGCAGTCAAGGGCATTATCGGCCTGGGCTTGCCTGAAGCCATTCGCACCCTGTACCCCGACATCAGCGACGCCGAGCTGGTAGCGTTTCGCGAGCACTACGCCGACCACTACATCGCGCTGGAAGCTACGCCTTCGCCGCTGTTTGAAGGCGTGGTGCAATCGCTGGAAGCGTTTCGTGCCCTGGGGTATCACCTGGCGGTCGCCACCGGCAAGGCTCGTCGCGGCCTGGACCGTGTGCTCAAGGCCCACGGCTGGGAAGATTACTTTGATATCACCCGCGCTGCGGATGAAACCGCCAGCAAGCCCCACCCGTTGATGCTGGAGCAGATCCTTGCGCACTGTGGCGTAAAGCCGCGTGAGGCATTGATGGTGGGCGATGCGTCTTTCGACCTGATGATGGCGCGCAATGCGGGCATGGACAGCGTCGCCGTCAGCTACGGCGCCCAGTCTGCCGAGGCATTGCAGCAATACGAACCGAAACTGACGATTGATCATTTTTCCGAACTGCAGGCCTGGCTCAGCCGGGCCCGATAAGTCTTTGCTGGGGTTGATGGCATGAGTGACGAGTGGAAAGCGCCTGAAAAGGCCGAGAGCAGTGATGATAAAAGCTGGAAGCTGCTGGAAAAGACCCTCCTGGCCAGCGTCCAGGAACAGCGGCGTTCGCGGCGCTGGGGGATTTTCTTCAAGCTGCTGACCTTTGTGTACCTGCTTGGGATGCTGGCGCTGTTCAGCCCGCTGATGGACATGGAAAAGAGCGCCACCCGCGGCAGTCATTACACCGCCTTGATCGAGGTGCGCGGCGTGATTGCCGACAAGGAGCCCGCCAGTGCCGACAATATCGTCACCAGCCTGCGCGCGGCCTTTGAGGACCCCAAGGTCAAAGGCGTGGTCCTGCGTATCAACAGCCCAGGCGGCAGCCCGGTGCAGTCGGGCTATGTGTATGACGAGATTCGTCGTCTGCGCGCCTTGCATCCGGATACCAAGCTCTATGCCGTGATCTCCGACCTGGGTGCCTCGGGCGCCTATTACATTGCCAGTGCCGCAGACCAGATCTATGCCGACAAGGCCAGCCTGGTGGGTTCTATTGGTGTGACCGCGGCCGGTTACGGTTTTGTCGGTGCTATGGAGAAGCTGGGGATAGAGCGTCGCACCTACACCTCGGGTGAGCACAAGTCGTTCCTCGATCCTTTCCAGCCGCAGAAGGCGGATGAAACCGCGTTCTGGCAGGGCGTTCTCGACACTACTCATCGTCAGTTCATCGCCAGCGTCAAGCAGGGCCGTGGGGATCGTCTGAAGGATAAAGACCATCCAGAGCTGTTCTCCGGCCTGGTCTGGTCGGGTGAACAGGCGTTGCCGCTGGGCCTGATCGATGGCCTGGGCAGTGCCAGTTCGGTGGCGCGGGATGTGGTGGGTGAGAAGGAGTTGGTGGATTTTACGGTTGAGGAATCGCCGTTTGATCGCTTCTCCAAGAAGCTCGGTGCCAGTGTGGCGGAGAAGCTAGCTCTGTATATGGGCTTCCAGGGGCCGTCCCTGCGCTGAAACCTGAAGGCTGACATAGCTCAAAATGTGGGAGCGGGCTTGCTCGCGAAGGCGCTGGATCAGTCGCACTTGTATTGGCTGACACTCCGCTTTCGCGAGCAAGCCCGCTCCCACATTTGGTTTTGCAGTGTTCTTAAGGGATTTTCACGCCTTCGGTCAGCAGCATGTCCACCAGCCGAATCAGTGGCAGTCCTATAAGGCTGGTCGCATCCGGCCCGTCCGTGCTCTGGAATAAGCTCACACCCAGTCCCTCTGCCTTGAAGCTGCCCGCACAGTCATAAGGCTGCTCGATCCGCAGGTAGCGCTCAATACGTTCTGCATCCAGTTCGCGCATGTGTACTGTGAACGGCACGCAGTCCACCTGGCAGTGCCCAGTCTCGCTGTTGAGCAGTGCCAGGCCAGTAAGGAAGCTCACGCGCTTGCCGCTGGCGGCCAGCAGTTGCTCGCGGGCGTTTTCGAAGGTGTGGGGCTTGCCGATGATTCGGCCTTGCAGTGCAGCGACCTGATCCGAGCCAATGATTAAATGGCCCGGATGGCTGGCGGCGAGGGCACGGGCTTTTTGCTCGGCCAGGCGCTTGACCAGTTCGATGGCGGACTCATCCGGGCGGTGGCTTTCGTCGATATCCGGCGAGCTGCAGGTGAATGGCAGGTGCAGGCGGCTCAGTAATTCCCGGCGATAGACCGAGCTGGACGCGAGTAATAAAGGCAGCATATACGTCTCCTCAAGGCAGTCGCCGATTCTAGCGACGTGACCGGCTGACGCACAGGGCTGAATTTCCTTTGACATGGCCGGGTGCATCCCTATAATGCTGCGCCTATGTTGAATGACCCGATTCCACCTCACGTTGACCCGCGCAAATTGGCTGATCGTGGCACCACCCTTCAAGGTGAAGTGCTGCTGGCCGATTTGGAGAGACTCTGCGACCCGCTTTCCGACACTGTCGGTACGGTGCAGGCGAAATTCGTTTTTGAACGAGATGAACGTAAATCTGTGGTAATCCACAGCGTTATCGACACCGAAGTCAAAATGGTTTGCCAGCGTTGTCTTGAGCTGGTCACCCTGCCGATCCACAGCGAATGCAGTTATGCTGTGGTGAAAGAGGGTGCGAATACCCAGTCGTTGCCGAAAGGTTATGACGTGCTGGAACTGGGCGAAGATCCATTGGATCTGCATGCACTGATCGAGGAGGAGCTTTTGCTCGCCTTGCCCATTGTGCCTGCTCATCATCCGGAAGAATGCCAGCAGCCGGAGGGTCTCGATGACGAGGCCGAGCCGAGCGAGGACGAGGTAACGCGGTCCAACCCGTTCAGTGTATTGGCGCAGTTAAAGCGTGACCCAAACGTTTAGGAGTTAATCAATTATGGCTGTTCAGCAGAACAAAAAATCCCGCTCCGCCCGTGACATGCGCCGTTCGCACGACGCTCTCGAGGCTAGCACCCTGTCTGTGGAAAAGACCACTGGTGAAGTTCACCTGCGTCACCACGTATCGCCAGAAGGCGTATACCGTGGCCGTAAAGTGATCGACAAGGGCGCTGACGAGTAATCACTTGTCTGCTCAAGTCATCGCGATTGACGCAATGGGCGGGGACTTCGGTCCCCGCAGCATTGTTCAGGCCTGCATTGCCAGCCTGTCTGCCACGCCCTCGCTGCACCTGACCCTCGTCGGTCAACCCTCCCTACTTGAAGAACTGATTGCCAGCCATCCGGCGGTGGATCGCGCGCGCCTGACGATTACGCCAGCCAGCGAAACCATTGGCATGGATGAAAAGCCGGCGGTTGCCCTGCGTGGCAAACCCGATTCTTCAATGCGGGTGGCCCTTGAGTTGTTGCGTGATGGCAAGGTGCAAGCCTGTGTCAGTGCCGGCAACACGGGCGCGTTGATGGCCTTGTCGCGGCATGTGCTCAAAACCTTGCCGGGTATTGATCGGCCGGCCATGGTGGCGGCGATCCCGACGCAGAAGGGCTATTGCCAACTGCTGGACCTGGGCGCCAATGTCGATTGCAGCGCCGAGCACCTGTTGCAGTTCGCCATAATGGGTTCGGTGGCCGCCGAGGCGCTCGGCGTAGCCCGACCCAGGGTGGCCCTGCTGAATATCGGTACCGAGGACATCAAGGGCAACCAGCAGGTCAAGCTTGCCGCCACCTTGTTGCAAGGCGCGCGGGGTTTGAACTACATCGGCTTTGTCGAGGGTGATGGTTTGTACCGCGGCGAAGCTGACGTGGTGGTGTGCGACGGCTTTGTCGGTAATATCCTGCTCAAGTCCAGCGAAGGCCTGGCAACTATGATTGCCACGCGTATTGAAGCTTTGTTCAAGCGCAACCTGGCGTCACGTATGGTGGGTGCCCTCGCGCTGCCCCTGATGCGACGCCTGCAGGCCGACTTGGCGCCGGCACGGCACAACGGTGCAAGCTTTCTTGGCTTGCAGGGTATTGTGGTGAAAAGCCACGGTTCGGCCGGTGTGCTGGGCTTTCAAAGTGCAATTGCGCGGGCCCTGATCGAGATTCAAGAGAACCTGCCGCAACGCTTGCACGGCCGTCTTGAGGATCTGTTGCCTTAGGCGAATTGGCCCGGGAGTGCTTAAATGTGACCGGCCAGTTCAATTGACCATCCAATCTGTCAGTTTCGTTCGCTCCCACCGTAGGCGCGAGCATTTTTGACGACCAGATCATTAGGGGCTTGTTACATGTCTACATCCCTCGCATTCGTCTTTCCAGGGCAGGGTTCGCAGTCCCTCGGCATGTTGGCCGAGCTGGGCGCGCAATTTCCGCTGATCCTGGACATCTTCAAGGAAGCTTCCGACGCCCTGGGTTACGACCTGTGGGCACTGACCCAGCAAGGGCCGGAAGCGCTGCTCAACCAAACCGATAAAACCCAGCCGGCCATCCTGACCGCCTCGATCGCCCTGTGGCGCTTGTGGCTGGCAGAAGGCGGCGCCCGCCCTGCATTCGTCGCGGGTCACAGCCTGGGCGAGTACAGCGCCCTGGTGGCTGCGGGCAGCCTGACCTTGGCTGAAGCGGTCAAGCTGGTCGAGCGTCGTGGTCAACTGATGCAAGAAGCCGTTCCGGCCGGGCAGGGCGGCATGGCCGCTATTCTGGGCCTGGACGACGCGGTGGTGATCGAGGCCTGCGCCGAAGCGGCGCAAGGCGAAGTGGTCAGCGCGGTGAACTTCAACTCCCCAGGTCAGGTGGTGATCGCCGGCGCCAAGGCAGCTGTCGAGCGTGCCATCGAAGGTTGCAAGGCCCGTGGCGCCAAGCGAGCGTTGCCATTGCCGGTGAGCGTACCGTCCCACTGCGAACTGATGCGCCCGGCTGCCGAGCGTTTTGCCGAGTCTATCGCGGCCATCAACTGGCAGGCGCCGCAGATCCCGCTGGTGCAGAACGTCAGCGCGGCCGTGGCCGGCGACCTCGACACCCTCAAGCGCGACCTGCTGGAGCAACTGTACAAGCCGGTGCGCTGGGTTGAATCGGTCCAGACCCTGGCCGCCAACGGTGCCACCGAACTGGTCGAGTGCGGCCCGGGCAAAGTCCTGGCCGGCTTGAACAAGCGCTGCGCCGACGGTGTGTCGACCGCCAACCTCAATACCCCTGAAGCCTTCGCTGCCGCTCGCGCGGCACTGGCCTGAATCCCGTACTTAGGAGAAGCCTGCATGAGTCTGCAAGGTAAAGTTGCACTGGTTACCGGCGCAAGCCGTGGCATTGGCCAGGCCATCGCCCTGGAGCTGGGCCGTCAGGGCGCCGTTGTGATCGGCACCGCCACCTCCGCCTCGGGCGCCGAACGTATCGCCGCGACCTTGAAGGAAAACGGCGTGCAAGGCACCGGTCTTGAACTGAATGTGACCAACGATGAGTCCGTGGCTGCCGTACTGGCCCAGATCACTGCTCAGTTCGGTGCGCCGGCTATCCTGGTGAATAACGCCGGGATCACCCGTGACAACCTGATGATGCGCATGAAAGACGACGAGTGGTACGACGTGGTCGATACCAACCTGAACAGTCTGTTTCGCCTGTCCAAGGGCGTTTTGCGCGGCATGACCAAGGCGCGTTGGGGTCGAATTATCAATATTGGCTCCGTAGTGGGTGCCATGGGCAACGCAGGCCAAGTAAACTATGCCTCTGCCAAGGCCGGCCTGGAAGGTTTCAGCCGCGCACTGGCGCGTGAAGTCGGCTCGCGGTCGATTACGGTCAACTCGGTGGCCCCTGGGTTCATCGACACCGATATGACCCGCGAACTGCCGGAAGCACAGCGCGAAGCCTTGCTGACGCAGATTCCGCTGGGCCGTCTGGGCCAGGCCCAAGAGATCGCGAATGTGGTCACTTTCCTGGCATCTGACGGTGCGGCATACGTGACTGGGGCTACAATCCCGGTTAACGGCGGGATGTACATGAGTTAAATTGTGACGGATCGCTTCAAAAAAATGTCATACGAGCTGTCTAAAATCCGTTATAAAGCTGCAACTTAATTTATAGGCAGGTGGCCGACCGGGTACAGGGTGAAGCTTTCAGTTGAAAAGCTGAAATGGCTTTCTATACACTTACCCACTGGCCAGCTGCCTGAATTTGTCCATTAGGAGTTAAACAAGGTATGAGCACCATCGAAGAGCGCGTCAAGAAAATCGTCGCCGAGCAACTGGGCGTTAAGGAAGAAGAAGTGGTCAACACTGCTTCCTTCGTAGAAGACCTGGGTGCCGATTCCCTTGACACCGTTGAGCTGGTGATGGCTCTGGAAGAGGAATTCGAGACCGAAATCCCGGACGAAGAAGCTGAAAAAATCACTACTGTTCAAGCTGCCATCGACTACGTTACTAGCCACCAGGCGTAATAGTTTGTAGTCGTCGCTTGCTGTCAGGGAAAAACCGCACTGCTGTAACGGCGTGCGGTTTTTTCTTTAGCGGCGATGAAAAGTGTCGTCATTAGAAAAAGGAGAGTGCTGTGTCGCGTAGACGCGTCGTAGTCACCGGTATGGGTATGTTGTCGCCACTGGGTACGGATGTGCCGAGCAGTTGGGAGGGCATTCTGGCTGGCCGCAGTGGTATTGGTCTGATCGAACACACGGACCTTTCTGCCTATTCCACCCGTTTTGGCGGCTCGGTAAAGGGCTTCAATGTCGAGGAATATCTCTCGATCAAAGAGTCCCGCAAGCTCGACCTGTTCATTCAGTACGGCCTGGCTGCCGGTTTTCAGGCGGTGCGTAACGCTGGCCTGGAAGTCACCGACGCCAACCGTGACCGCATCGGCGTGGCCATGGGTTCGGGTATTGGCGGTCTGACCAATATCGAAGAAACCAGCCGTACGCTGCATGAGACTGGCCCACGTCGAATTTCACCGTTCTTCGTACCGGGCTCGATCATCAATATGATTTCCGGCTTCCTGTCCATCCACCTGGGGGCACAGGGACCTAACTACGCAATCGCCACGGCGTGCACCACCGGCACCCACTGCATTGGCATGGCGGCACGCAACATCGCGTACGACGAAGCTGACGTGATGATCGCCGGTGGCGCCGAAATGGCCGCGTGCGGCCTGGGCATGGGCGGCTTCGGCGCGTCCCGTGCGCTGTCGACCCGCAATGACGAGCCGACCCGTGCCAGCCGTCCGTGGGACAAAGGCCGTGACGGCTTCGTGCTGTCCGACGGTGCCGGTGCGCTGGTGCTTGAAGAGTTGGAGCACGCCAAGGCGCGTGGCGCCACCATCTACGCCGAACTGATCGGTTTTGGCATGAGCGGTGACGCCTACCACATGACCTCACCGCCGTCCGACGGAGCGGGTGCTGCGCGTTGCATCACCAATGCCCTGCGCGATGCGAAGGTCAATCCCGACCAGGTGCAGTACATCAACGCCCATGGCACTTCGACCCCGACTGGCGACCTGGCGGAAGCCGAGGCCATCAAGTCGGTGTTCGGTGAGCATGCCTACAAGCTGGCAGTCAGCTCCACCAAGTCCATGACCGGCCACCTGTTGGGTGCGGCGGGCGCGGTCGAGGCGATCTTCAGTGTGATGGCAATCAGGGATCAGGTCGCTCCGCCGACCATCAACCTTGACGAGCCTGACGAAGGCTGCGACCTGAACTTCGTGCCCCACGAAGCGCAACCCATGCCGATCGACGTGGCGATTTCCAACTCGTTCGGTTTCGGTGGCACCAACGGTTCCCTGGTGTTTCGCCGGTTCGCCGAATGATGCACAGCTGGGTCGACGGTCAGCCAGCGGACAACGTGCCCCTGAAAGATCGCGGCCTGGCGTATGGCGATGGGGTCTTCGAGACCATCGCCGTCAAGGCCGGGCAGCCGTTGCTGCTCGACCGTCACCTGCAACGCCTGGAAGAGGGTTGCAGGCGTTTGGCATTGGTGGTGGATCACGGGTTGATTCGCCACGAAGTGCTGACCTTCGCCACTGCCCTTGGCGACGGGATTCTCAAATTGATCCTTACCCGTGGCGACAGCTTGCGCGGTTATGGCATCAACCCTGGCGCGCCGGTGCGCCGCATCTTGCAGGGCAGTGCGCCCGCTGTTTACCCACCCACTCATGAAGTCGAAGGCGTGCGCCTGTTTGCGTGTGCCACGCGTTTGGCGCAGCAGCCGCTGCTGGCCGGTATCAAGCACCTCAATCGTTTGGAGCAGGTGATCGCGCGTGCCGAATGGCAAGATACCGAACATGCCGAAGGCCTGATGCTGGACATGTCTGGTCGGGTGATCGAAGGCATATTCAGCAACCTTTTCCTAGTGCGCAACGGCTTGTTACTAACCGCTGATCTGAGCCGTTGTGGCGTTGCCGGCGTAATGCGCGCCGAAGTGCTGGCCCAGGCACAAGCGCTGGGCGTCCCGGTGGCCGTGGCCGACATCAGTATTGAGCAATTGCAACAGGCCGATGAAGTCTTCGTCTGCAACAGCGTATATGGCATTTGGCCGGTGCGTGGCTGCGCTGCGATGAGCTGGCCGGTTGGGCCGCTCACCCGTAAACTGCAGGGCATTGTTCGCGCGTTATTGGATATTTGAGTTGATACGAAAACTGGTGTTACTGCTGCAGATCAGCCTGGTCTCGGCGGCGTTGCTCGTGGGCTTTTCGGCCTGGAAACTCGACTCTGCCCTCAAGCAGCCCCTGAAGCTGCCTCAGGAGCAGTTACTCGACGTACCCGCTGGCGCTACGCCGACGGGCACCTTCAATCGTCTGGAAGCCGACGGCGTGCTCGACGATGCCTTTTGGCTGCGCCTGTACTGGCGCTTCAACCTCGAAGGCCAGCCGCTGCACAGCGGTGAGTACCGCATGAGTCCGGGCCTTACCGCTGAGGGTTTGATCGGCCTGTGGCAGCGCGGCGAAGTGGTGCAGTACAGCCTGACCTTGGTGGAGGGCTGGAATTTCCGTCAGGTGCGCACCGCCCTGGCCAAGCATGAAAAGATCGTGCAGACCCTGGCGGGCCTGACGGACAGCGAAGTGATGGATAAGCTCGGCCACCCAGGTGTGTTTCCTGAGGGGCGGTTCTTCCCCGACACCTACCGTTTTGTTCGCGGCATGACCGATGTCGAATTCCTGAAAAAAGCCTACAACCGCCTGGACGATGTACTCGCCCAGGAGTGGAGCAAGCGGGCTGCCGACGCGCCCTACACCGACCCTTACCAAGCGCTGATCATGGCGTCGCTGGTGGAAAAGGAGACCGGTGTGCCCCAGGAGCGCGGGCAGATTGCCGGTGTGTTTGTGCGTCGCCTGAAGATCGGTATGCTGCTGCAGACCGACCCCACCGTGATCTACGGCCTGGGTGAGCGCTACAACGGTAAATTGACCCGGGCCCACCTCAAGGAAGCCAACCCCTACAACACCTACATGGTCGCCGGCCTACCGCCTACGCCCATCGCGATGGTCGGCCGCGAGGCGATCCATGCCGCGTTGAACCCGGTGCCGGGCAGCAGCCTGTATTTCGTCGCCCGTGGCGATGGCAGCCATATTTTCTCGGATAACCTGGATGCGCATAATGCCGCCGTGCGTGAGTTCCAGCTCAAGCGCCGTGCCGATTACCGTTCCAGCCCGGCCCCGGTGGTGAAACCGCTGGAAGATTCGGCACCTTCCAGCGATGCACCCACCCCCGACGCACCGATCGAGCCCGCGCCGGACACTACCGCGCCGCAAAGCCCGCAATGACTCTGACTAAGGACTGCCTGTGACTGGCTTGTTTATTACCCTGGAAGGCCCGGAAGGCGCCGGCAAAAGCACTAACCGTGACTACCTGGCCGAGCGCCTGCGTGCGCAGGGCATCGAGGTGGTGCTGACCCGTGAGCCGGGCGGTACGCCTTTGGCTGAGCGCATCCGTGAAGTCCTGCTGGCCCCGGGTGACGAGCCGATGAACGCGGACACCGAGTTGCTCCTGGTGTTTGCCGCCCGGGCCCAGCACTTGGCCGAAGTGATTCGCCCAGCCCTGACGCGGGGTGCCGTGGTGATCTGCGATCGTTTCACGGATTCCACCTACGCCTACCAGGGCGGGGGGCGGGGCTTGTCCATGGAGCGCATCGCCACCCTGGAAACCTTCGTGCAAGGCGATCTGCGCCCCGACCTGACCCTGTTGTTCGACCTGCCGGTGGAAGTGGGCATGGCCCGCGCCAGTGCGCGGGGCCGCCTGGACCGTTTCGAGTTGGAAGGCCTGGCCTTTTTTGATGCGGTGCGCAGTGCTTTTCTGCAGCGCGCCCAGGCTGAGCCCGCACGTTATTACCTGTTGGACGCCGCCCAGCCGCTGAGCCAGGTGCAACAGGCGATCGACGCGCTGTTGCCCACCCTGTTGGAGCGTAACCGTGGCTGAGTCCTACCCGTGGCAGGACGGACTCTGGCAGCAACTGGCAGGGCGCGCCCAGCACGCCCACGCCTATCTGCTGCATGGGCCGGTGGGCATCGGTAAACGCCACCTCGCCGAACGCCTGATGGGCAGCCTGTTGTGCCAACGCCCAGTCAACCTGGAGGCGTGTGGCGAGTGCAAGTCCTGCCTGTTGCTCAAGGCCGGCAGTCACCCGGACAACTATGTGCTGGAACCCGAGGAAGCGGATAAGGCCATCAAGGTCGACCAGGTGCGCGACCTGGTCAGCTTCGTGGTGCAGACCGCGCAGATGGGCGGGCGCAAAGTGGTACTGATCGAGCCGGTCGAGGCGATGAATATCAACGCGGCTAACGCCTTGCTCAAAAGTCTTGAAGAGCCGTCCGGCGATACCGTGCTGTTGCTGGTGAGCCACCAGTCCAGCCGCTTGTTGCCGACCATTCGCAGCCGTTGCGTGCAGCAGGCTTGCCCGTTGCCCAGCGAAGCCATGAGCCTGCAATGGCTGGCGCAGGCCTTGCCGGAATGCAGCGCGGAAGAACGCGGCGAATTGCTGACCCTGGCGGCCGGTTCGCCTTTGGCGGCAGTGAAGCTGCAGGCCCAGGGCGTGCGCGAACAGCGTGCACTGGTCGTGGATGGCGTGAAGAAACTACTCAAGCAGGAACTGTCCGCCACGCAACTGGCCGAAAGCGCCTGGAAGGACATTCCGCTGTTGCTGCTGTTCGACTGGTTCTGCGACTGGTCCAGCCTGATCCTGCGCTATCAGCTTACCCAGGATGAGAGCGGCCTGGGCCTGGCGGATATGCGCAAGGTCGTGCAATACCTGGCGCAAAAAAGTGCCCAGGACAAAGTGCTCAACATCCAGGACTGGATCCTCGCCCAGCGTCAGAAAGTCCTCGGCAAGGCCAACCTCAACCGCGTGCTGTTGCTCGAGGCATTGCTGGTGCAGTGGGTAGGCCTGCTCGGGCGCCGTTAAATTCCGTGGCCGACGGGTGTATCGTTGGCCCTACCTCTTTTGTGACTTAAGCCCTGATTCCTATGCTCGTAGATTCCCATTGCCACCTTGATCGCCTCGACCTTGCCCAGCACGGCGGCTCCCTCGACGCCGCCCTTGAAGCTGCTCGCCAGCGTGGGGTAGGGCACTTCCTGTGCATTGGCGTCAGCGCCGACAACGCCGCCGACGTCAAAGCCCTGGCTGATCGCTACGCCGACGTCGATTGCTCGGTGGGCATTCACCCGCTTGACCTCAAGCCTGGCGAAGCCCCGGCGCTCGATTGGTTACTGGGTGAACTCAACCACCCGCGGGTCGTGGCTATTGGCGAAACCGGCCTGGACTACCACTACGAGCCTGAAGCTGCCGAGTTGCAACAGGCCTCGTTCCGCCTGCACCTGCAAGCCGCCCAGCAGACGCGCAAGCCGGTGATTGTCCATACCCGAGGCGCCCGTGCCGATACCCTGGCCTTGCTGCGTGAAGCCGCGTTGCCGCAGGCTGGCGTGCTTCATTGCTTTACCGAAGACTGGGACATGGCCAAGGCGGCCCTGGACCTGGGGTTCTATATTTCCCTGTCGGGCATCGTCACCTTCCGCAATGCCGACGCGCTGCGCGATGTGGCCCGCCAGGTGCCTGCCGACCGCCTGTTGGTGGAAACCGACTCGCCGTACCTGGCACCCATCCCCCATCGCGGCAAGCCGAACCTGCCCGAATATGTACGTGACGTGGCTGATTACCTGGCGATGCTGCGCGGTGAGCCTTACGAGCGTTTTGCCGAGCAGACCACTGAAAACTTCAAGCGCCTGTTCCCGCTGGCTCACGTAGCAGGTTAAAGCGGCCGAATCGCAGGCAAAAAAAACCCGGGTTCTGGGGGGTGAATCCGGGCTAAGACCATTAGGAGTAAAACAAGGGCACGCAGTCCGTCGGTACCCAGGTCGACGCGTCACTTGGGGGAGATGTCGCGCCGACAGTTGAAGTATTGACCACTATCTCATTCAGTCCAGTCGTGATTGATCGTTTTTTAAACAGATTTGGAATACGCCGCCTTCGCTTGAGTTCTCATTGCGCTGATGGGCGGGTTCAGATGTTGCGTATTATTTCTGACTGATAACCACGAAATCGTTGGCGCATTGAAAGTTATGTGCCTGGCGGGTTCACATAGACATTGCCCAACGACCGTTCAGTCGGGATAATCCCTCGCATCGGGTAAATCGTATCGCCACGTATCCATGGCGCTGCGCAACCCTCCCTATTTCCGACCTTTGCAGACTCTTCCTCATGCACAAAGAACCCCGTAAGGTCCGTGAGTTTCGCCGCCGTGAGCAGGAAATTCTCGACACTGCGCTCAAGCTGTTCCTCGAACAAGGTGAAGACAGCGTCACCGTCGAGATGATTGCGGATGCCGTGGGTATCGGCAAAGGCACGATCTACAAACACTTCAAGTCCAAGGCCGAAATCTACCTGCGCCTGATGCTCGACTACGAGCGCGATTTGAACGAGTTGCTGCACTCGGCCGATGTCGACAAAGACAAGGAAGCCCTGTCCCGCGCTTACTTCGAGTTCCGCATGCGTGACCCGCAGCGCTATCGCCTGTTCGACCGCCTGGAAGAGAAGGTGGTCAAAGGTCACCAAGTGCCGGAGATGGTCGAGGAACTGCACAAGATCCGCGCCTCGAACTTCGAACGACTGACCCTGCTGATCAAGGGCCGTATCAGCGAAGGCAAGCTTGAAGACGTGCCTCCGTATTTCCACTACTGCGCCGCCTGGGCCCTGGTGCATGGCGCTGTGGCGCTGTACCACTCGCCATTCTGGAGCAATGTGCTGGAAGACCAGGAAGGTTTCTTCCAATTCCTGATGGACATCGGCGTGCGCATGGGCAACAAGCGCAAGCACAGCCCGGAACTGCCGGGCGCCGAGAAGAGCGGCGAAACCCCTGCCACGTAAGTTATTCGCCACAGTGATGGCGCAATGATTTGCTGCCAGGCGCAGTAACCCAGGAATATACTCAGGCAAGGACCTTGCTAAAAGCTGAGTTATGAGTCAGCTTTTAGCGCGCCCGAATTATCCTCTGCCGGAGTGATCCATGATCGTTGATCGTCAAGGCAGGCGTTTTCGCAATTTGCGGATCAGCCTGACTTCAGCCTGCAACTATGCGTGTACCTATTGCGTGCCCGACGGCAAGCGGCTGGTGGCTGCCCAGGATGAACTGTCGGCCCAAGCCATGGCCCGGGGCGTGGCTTACCTGATCGAAGCGGCGGGTATCGAGCGCTTGCGCATTACTGGCGGTGAGCCGCTGGTCAGCCCCAAGCTGGAAGCCTTCATGGGCGCGGTAGGGCAGATGGGCCTGAGCGACATCAGCCTGACCACCAACGGCCAACTGCTGGCGCGCAAACTGCCGTTGCTGGTGGCTGCCGGCATTCGGCGCATCAATGTCTCCCTCGACACTCTGGATGCCGACGCTTTCCGCAGCATCGCCCGTGGCGGCGACCTGGCCACGGTGCTCGATGGCATGGATCAGGCCAGTGCTGCCGGGATCAAGATCAAGGTCAACATGGTGCCTTTGCGCGGCCAGAACCTGGACCAGGTGATGCCGCTGCTCGATTACTGCCTGCAGCGTGGTTACGAGCTGCGCTTTATCGAACTGATGCGCATGGGCCACCTGGCTAAAGACTCCAACGCATTCCTGCAACAGTTCGTCAGCTTGCAACAGCTGCTCAGCTTGATCGGCGAGCAACATGAATATCTGCAAGCCAACGCGCCCGTCGATGCGACAGCGGTACGTTATGAAGTGCCGGGCAAGGGCTTCTTCGGCGTGATCGCCAACGAGAGCGTACCCTTCTGCCGCACCTGTTCGCGGTTGCGATTGTCCTCCACCGGTTGGCTGCATGGGTGCCTGTCGTCCAGCAATCGCCATTATGTCGGTGACTTGCTCGATCAACCTCGTCACCAGGCGTTGCCGGCGTTGCAGGGCTTGTTGATGAAAGCCTTGGCTGACAAGCAGGAAGTGGCGTTTTCCGGCGGTGCCACGATCATGAAGATCATCGGCGGCTGATCCCGTTTTAATTCAGTTGCACATCAGTGGTAGGAGCTGGCTTGCCAGCGATGCTTATAGATCCTTCACAGCTTTCTAGGTTGTAGCCACCGACGGTCACCACGATGCGATGCGAGCCGCTCTTGATCTTGCTTTTGATCTCAGGCGCCCCGTTAAACCACGCTGGCCGGAATTCGACAGGGACTTGGGGGGGGAACCGGCAGGGATGCCTGTTTAGCCGTCCCGCGCCATGGATGGCGCGTGGCGGCGGCCCCCCAAATCACTGGCGGATTACGG
>NZ_JASBQZ010000044.1:0-42132 GCF_029960685.1 Pseudomonas sp. AL10 | reverse complement strand
TTTCGACTGCGCCGGAAGTGGGGCGAATTATAGACAGATATAATTCGCCGTCAACTCTTAATTTTGCTTTCCTATCAATAAGTTAGCTTCGGTTAAAAAACAACCAGCTCACCAGTGCGCTTCTATATAGAAGGGAACGCTCAAATAACACCCGCCTCCTTCAATGCGGCCACATGAGCAGCTCCCAGCCCCAGAACCCCCTGCAGCACCTCAAGCGTATGCTCCCCCAATAGAGGAGGCGCACTCCGGTACTCAACAGGCGTCTTGGATAAGCGTATCGGGCTCGCAACCTGGGGCACCGTCCCCGCCAATGCGTGAGGCAGCTCAATCGCCAAACCACGCGCCTGGACCTGCGGATCGGAAAACACCTGCGCCAGATCATTGATCGGCCCACATGGCACGCCCACTTGCTCCAGCTGCGACACCCACTCAGCGGTCGTCTTGAAGACCGTCGCTTGACGGATCAAAGGAATCAGCTCCGTGCGATTAGCCACCCGCGCGCGATTAGTGGCGAAACGCACGTCATCCGCCCATTGTGGCTGCCCGGCGACTTCAGCGAACTTACGGAACTGCCCGTCATTGCCTACGGTGAGGATGAAATCTCCATCGGCAGTGGGAAAATCCTGATAGGGCACAATATTAGGGTGAGCGTTCCCCAAGCGCTTCGGCGGCGTCCCGGTGGTCAGGTAATTCATCGCCTGATTCGCCAGGCAAGCCACCTGCACATCCAGCAACGCCATGTCGATATGTTGCCCACCACCGTCGTGATCGCGATGCGCTAGCGCAGCCAGGATCGCCACGGTCGAATAAAGCCCGGTCAAGATATCGGTCAAGGCTACGCCAACCTTTACCGGCCCAGCGCCTTCATCCCCTTCAGGCCGCCCGGTCAGGCTCATGAGCCCGCCCAGACCCTGGATCATGAAATCGTAGCCGGCACGCATCGCATAGGGGCCCGTCTGACCAAACCCAGTGATGGAGCAGTAAATCAGCTCCGGGTTGACCTCTTTGAGGGATTCATAGTCCAGCCCATACGCCGCAAGGCCGCCCACCTTGAAGTTTTCGATCAGTATGTCGGACTTGGCAGCCAGATCGCGTACCAGTTTCTGGCCTTCCGGCCGCGTAAAGTCGATGGTCACCGACTCTTTATTACGGTTGGCCGACAGGTAATACGCCGCCTCACTGGTATTCTCGCCATCCGCACCCTTAAGGAAGGGCGGCCCCCAAGCGCGCGTGTCATCGCCGCTGCCCGGCCTTTCGACCTTGATCACCTCGGCCCCAAGGTCTGCAAGAATCTGCCCGGACCAAGGGCCCGCGAGTACTCGCGACAAATCCAGCACTCGCAGATGCGAAAGCGCGCCCATACCCATGCTCCTATTAATAGAACGCTTGAAGACCGGTTTGCGCGCGCCCCAGGATCAAGGCATGCACGTCATGGGTCCCCTCATAGGTGTTGACCACTTCCAGGTTGACCAAGTGGCGCGCCACTCCGAATTCGTCGGAGATACCGTTGCCGCCCAGCATGTCCCGGGCCATGCGCGCGATATCCAATGACTTGCCACACGAGTTACGCTTCATGATCGAAGTGATCTCAACCGCCGCCGTACCCTCATCCTTCATCCGACCCAGGCGCAGGCAACCTTGCAGGGCCAAGGTAATCTCGGTCTGCATGTCTGCCAGCTTCTTCTGGATCAGTTGAGTAGCAGCCAACGGGCGACCAAACTGCTGGCGATCGAGGGTGTACTGGCGCGCGGTATGCCAGCAGAACTCAGCAGCCCCCAGCGCCCCCCAAGAAATCCCGTACCGTGCCGAGTTGAGGCAGGTAAAAGGCCCTTTCAAGCCACGCACATCCGGGAAGATATTTTCTTCCGGCACAAATACGTTATCCATGACGATTTCACCGGTAATCGAGGCCCGCAGACCCACCTTGCCGTGGATAGCGGGAGCGCTCAGGCCTTTCCAGCCTTTTTCCAGGACGAAGCCACGGATATCACCTGCATCGTCTTTGCCCCACACCACAAACACATCCGCAATCGGACTGTTGGTGATCCACATTTTGGCGCCGGTCAGGCTGTAGCCGCCATCCACTTTGCGTGCACGAGTAATCATCGCACCCGGGTCGGAACCATGGTTGGGCTCGGTCAGCCCGAAGCAACCGATCCATTCACCAGAGGCCAGTTTGGGCAAGTACTTCTGTTTTTGCGCCTCGGTACCAAACTCATTGATCGGCACCATGACCAGGGAAGACTGCACACTCATCATCGAGCGATAGCCGGAGTCGACACGCTCGACCTCACGCGCAATCAAACCGTAGCTGACGTAGTTCAAACCACTGCCACCGTACTGCTCAGGGATCATCGCCCCCAGCAAACCGGTCTCGCCCATCTCACGGAAAATAGCGGGGTCTGTCTTTTCATGACGGAAGGCTTCGAGCACACGAGGAGCCAGCTTGTCCTGAGCAAATTGCTCGGCGCTGTCACGCACCATGCGCTCTTCTCCGGTGAGCTGTTGATCCAGCAGCAGTGGATCGATCCAGTTGAAGCTTGCCTTGCCAGCCATGAATAAGTCCTCGCGGAAAAAATCAGAAGTCGTGGAACCAGACTAGGCGCGGTCAGCGCAGAGGGCAAACGAGGTTTTTGCATAGGCTTGTGCTAATTTCTCACTTCGTAACACTAAAAAAGCCCAGAAATGCGCTTTATCTGTGAGGGCAACGTACATGCGCCGGAAAATCCCCAGTACCACCGCACTCATCAGCTTTGAGGCAGCAGCCCGGCACGAGAGCTTTACCAAGGCAGCACTGGAGCTTTCCATCACCCAAGGCGCGATTTGCCGACAGATCGCCAGCCTGGAGGAGTTTTTGAGTGTCGAACTGTTTCGCCGCTCACGCCGTGGAGTGAAGCTGACGGAGGCGGGGCTGTCTTATAGCCGCAGGGTTGCAACGCAACTGGACGCCGTAGAGCGCGACACCTTGTCGGTGATGGGCCAGCAGGGCGCCAACGTCATCGAACTGGCGGTGGTACCTACCTTCGGCACGCAGTGGCTGATCCCACGCCTGAAGGATTTTCAACATCAGCACCCGGAAGTCACGGTGAACCTGACAAACCGCACGCGCCCCTTCCTGTTCGCTGATACCGAGTTCGATGCGGCGATCTACTTCGGGGATGCCGATTGGTCGGGTACGCAATCCCACCGGTTAATGGGCGAAAACCCGGTACCGGTATGCAGCCCGCGCTTACTCGGCGACCGCACGCATTTCACCCCTCAACAGATCGCCGAGCTGCCCCTGCTGCAGCAGACCACACGTCCCTACGCCTGGCGCCAATGGTTCAACGCCCAACAACTGAACATCCCACGCGACATGACAGGCCCTCGATACGAGCTATTCTCGATGCTGTCTCAAGCGGCCATGCATGACATGGGCATCGCACTAATTCCTCCCTTCCTCATACAGCGGGAGCTGAAGGAGCAACAACTGGTAATCGCCAGCACCGAAGCACTGACCAGCGAAAAGGCTTATTACCTGATGATTCCTGACAAAAAGGTCGAATCCGCTTCTCTGCATGCATTCAGGGACTGGCTGCTCGACCAGTCAAGACGCTACAACCCATGTAAATGAAGGACACAACGCAAGTGCTGACTTTGTAGTCAAATAAATTCAGAACCTACAGATGTACGTATATGTCGCATTTAAACAGACTGTACTTGTCAGCCAAAAAAAAGGCTAAAAGCCATGTATCTCATGGCTCTTAGCGACTCTTACCGGCCAATGCACGACTATTCACACTGGCAATGGAAAAACGGACCGAAAACGCCTGAACACCTTTAAAGGCCTGTATTTAAAGAGGTTATTTCAGCTTGTTGCGACAATCAGTCACAGGGTGACTTGTAGTTAATTTTTCGTCACCCGTCATAATCCCTTGATGGCCGTAAAGTTCGCCTGCAAAATGCCGCGCCCCGCTGTCATTTCAGCGGGATCGTGCTGATCGGCCGCCCCAGTTGCGCCACTCGCGGTGCACTGGCCTTTTTACAAAAAGATCAAAAGCAAAAAGATCATGCAGGAGATTTGACGTGCACATTGGTGTTCCTCTCGAAACCCAGACCGGTGAAACGCGGGTGGCTGCCACCCCGGAAACCATCAAGAAGCTGATCGGCCAGGGCCATAAGGTCACTGTACAAAGCGGCGCAGGCATCAATGCCAGCATCGTCGACAGTGCCTATGAAACGGCAGGCGCCACCATTGGCAGTGCCAACGACGCGTTTGGCGCCGAGCTGATCCTTAAAGTGGTTGCCCCCAGCGACAGCGAACTGGCGCTGATCAAAAGTGGCACCGTGTTGGTGGGCATGCTCAACCCGTTCAGCAACGAAACCATCGCCAAGCTCGCCGAGCGCGGCATCACCGCTTTCGCCCTGGAAGCCGCGCCGCGCACTTCACGCGCCCAAAGCCTTGATGTGCTGTCTTCGCAGGCCAACATCGCCGGTTACAAGGCCGTGTTACTGGCCGCTCATCACTACCCGCGCTTCATGCCGATGCTGATGACTGCCGCTGGCACTGTAAAAGCCGCGCGCGTACTGATCCTCGGCGCCGGTGTGGCAGGCCTGCAAGCCATCGCCACGGCCAAGCGCCTGGGCGCGGTGATCGAAGCGTCCGACGTACGCCCGGCGGTAAAGGAGCAGATCGAATCCCTGGGCGCCAAGTTTGTCGACGTACCGTACGAAACCGATGAAGAACGTGAATGCGCCGTTGGTGTCGGCGGCTACGCGCGCCCGATGCCCAGCAGTTGGATGCAGCGCCAGGCCCTGGCCGTGCACGAACGCGCCAAACAGGCCGACATCGTCATCACCACCGCCCTGATTCCGGGCCGCAAGGCTCCGACCCTGCTGAGCGCCGATACCGTGGCGCAGATGAAACCCGGCTCGGTGGTCATCGACCTCGCTGCAGCCCAAGGTGGCAACTGCCCGCTGACTGTGGCCGACCAGGTCGTGGTGGAAAACGGCGTGATCATCTGCGGCCCGACCAACCTGGCAGGTGCGGTCGCCGCCGACGCCTCTGCCTTGTATGCGCGCAACCTGCTGGACTTCCTGAAGCTGGTCTTCACCAAGGAAGGGCAGTTTGAAATCAACCTCGAAGACGACATCGTCGCCGCGTGCCTGATGTGCCGCGACGGCCAAGTCATCCGCAAAAACGCCTAAGCAGGGATTCAGACGATGGAAGAGCTTATCTCCCCCGGTATCTACAACCTGATCATCTTTGTGCTGGCGATTTATGTCGGTTATCACGTGGTCTGGAACGTAACACCTGCATTGCACACGCCGCTGATGGCCGTGACCAACGCCATTTCCGCGATTGTTATCGTCGGCGCCATGCTAGCCGCAGCTCTCACCGTGACGCCACTGGGCAAGACAATGGGCACACTGGCCGTGGCCCTGGCGGCGGTGAATGTCTTCGGTGGCTTCCTGGTCACCCGCAGGATGCTTGAGATGTTCAAGAAGAAAGCCCCGAAAGTAAAAGAAGAGGCGCCCAAGTAATGAGCATGAATCTCGTGACGACGCTCTACCTGATCGCGTCGATCTGTTTCATCCAGGCCCTCAAAGGCCTCTCGCACCCGACCACTTCGCGGCGCGGCAACCTGTTCGGCATGCTCGGCATGGCGCTGGCGGTGCTCACCACCGTCGGCCTCATCTATAAGCTGGGGGCTGAACTGGCGACTGCCGGTATTGGCTACGTCATCGTTGGCCTACTGGTCGGCGGCACCGCCGGCTCGATCATGGCCAAGCGCGTCGAAATGACCAAGATGCCAGAGCTGGTCGCCTTCATGCACAGCATGATCGGCCTGGCAGCGGTGTTCATCGCCATTGCCGCCGTGGTCGAACCGCAGTCCTTGGGCATCGTCAAGCAGTTGGGCGATTCGATCCCGGCCGGTAACCGCCTGGAACTGTTCCTCGGTGCTGCCATCGGTGCTATCACCTTCTCCGGCTCGGTGATCGCGTTCGGCAAGCTGTCGGGCAAGTACAAGTTCCGCCTGTTCCAGGGCGCACCGGTACAGTTCGGCGGGCAACACAAACTGAACCTGGTGCTCGGCCTCGCAACCCTGGGCCTGGGCCTGGCGTTCATGTTCACCGGCAACCTCACTGCGTTCGCGCTGATGCTGGCCTTGGCCTTTGTACTGGGTGTGCTGATCATCATCCCGATTGGCGGCGCCGACATGCCCGTGGTGGTGTCGATGCTCAACAGCTATTCCGGCTGGGCAGCGGCGGGCATCGGTTTCTCGCTGAACAACTCGATGCTGATCATCGCTGGTTCCCTGGTGGGCTCCAGCGGCGCGATCCTGTCGTACATCATGTGCAAGGCGATGAACCGCTCCTTCTTTAATGTGCTGTTGGGCGGTTTCGGCAATGCGCCGGATGCTGGCGCCGCGGCGGGCTCCAAAGAAGCACGCCCGGTGAAGTCCGGCTCCGCGGATGACGCCACCTTCCTGCTGACCAATGCCGATACCGTGATTATCGTCCCAGGCTACGGCCTTGCGGTCGCGCGGGCACAACACGCGCTCAAGGAGCTGACCGAGAAGCTGACCCACCGCGGCGTCACCGTGAAGTACGCGATCCACCCGGTGGCGGGCCGTATGCCGGGGCACATGAACGTATTGCTGGCCGAGGCCGAAGTGCCTTACGACCAGGTGTTCGAGATGGAAGACATCAACTCCGAGTTCGGCCAGGCCGACGTGGTGCTGGTGTTGGGCGCCAACGACGTGGTCAACCCGGCCGCCAAGAACGACCCGAACTCACCGATTGCCGGCATGCCGATCCTCGAGGCCTTCAAAGCCAAGACCATCATCGTCAACAAGCGCTCGATGGCCAGCGGCTACGCCGGCCTGGATAACGAGTTGTTCTACCTGGACAAGACCATGATGGTCTTCGGTGATGCCAAAAAGGTCATCGAAGACATGGTCAAAGCCGTCGAATAACACTGCGCCAGCGCAATACCCGAAACCCTGGCCTGCTGTAGGCTGGGGTTTTTTTATGGTTCCCAAGCTCTGCGTGGGAACGCGTCCCGGGATGCTCTGCGTCCCGCTTTGCACACACATGAAACCCGACCAAAGGCTCTAAATCGCGACCTGGCATTCGACCATGGTAGCGGGCCGAAACTTTTTGAAATCACTACACTGCCCACCTTGCTTTCCGTAGCCAGAGATAACAATTCATGTACCGTGATCGTATCCGCTTGCCTTCGTTGTTGAACAAGGTCATGAGCGCGGCAGACGCCGCTGCACTGATCGAGGACGGCATGACCGTCGGCATGAGCGGCTTCACCCGTGCCGGTGAAGCCAAGGCCGTCCCCCACGCCCTGGCCGAACGCGCCAAGACTTCGCCGCTCAAAATCACGCTGATGACCGGCGCCAGCCTGGGCAATGACCTGGACAAGCAGTTGACCGAAGCCGGCGTACTGTCACGACGCATGCCCTTTCAAGTCGACAGCACCCTGCGCAAGGCGATCAATGCCGGCGAGGTGATGTTTATCGACCAGCACCTGTCGGAAACCGTCGAGCAACTGCGCAACAATCAGCTCAAATTGCCCGACATCGCCGTGATCGAAGCCGTCGCGATCACTGAGCAGGGGCATATCGTGCCCACTACCTCCGTAGGCAACTCGGCCAGCTTCGCGATTTTTGCCAAACAGGTGATCGTCGAGATCAACCTGGCGCACAACCCGAACCTGGAAGGGCTGCACGACATCTACATCCCGACCTACCGGCCGACGCGCACGCCGATCCCGCTGGTGAAAGTCGACGACCGCATTGGCAGCACTGCGATTCCGATCCCACCCGAGAAAATCGTCGCCATCGTCATCACCAACCAGGCGGACTCCGCCTCCACGGTAACGCCGCCTGATAGCGACACCCAAGGCATCGCCAACCACCTGATCAACTTCCTCAAGCAAGAAGTCGATGCCGGGCGCATGACCAACAAGCTCGGCCCGCTGCAAGCCGGCATCGGTAATATTGCCAACGCGGTGATGTGCGGGCTGATCGAGTCGCCGTTCGAAGACCTGACCATGTACTCGGAAGTGTTGCAGGATTCGACCTTCGACCTGATCGACGCCGGCAAGCTGAGCTTTGCCTCCGGCAGTTCGATTACCTTGTCGGAGCGGCGTAATGCCGATGTGTTCGGCAACCTGGAGCACTACAAGGACAAATTGGTGCTGCGCCCGCAGGAAATTTCCAACCACCCTGAAGTGGTACGGCGCCTGGGCATCATCGGTATCAATACCGCGCTGGAGTTCGATATCTACGGCAACGTCAACTCCACCCACGTCTGCGGCACGCGGATGATGAACGGCATCGGCGGCTCCGGGGATTTCGCCCGCAATGCGCACCTGGCGATCTTCGTCACCAAGTCCATTGCCAAGGGCGGCGCAATTTCCAGCGTGGTACCGATGGTCAGCCATGTGGATCACACCGAGCATGACGTGGACATTCTCGTCACCGAAGTAGGCCTTGCCGACCTGCGGGGCCTGGCGCCACGGGAGCGCGCTCGGGTCATCATCGATAACTGCGTGCACCCAGCCTACCGCGATGCCCTGAACACTTACTTCGATGCCGCCTGCGCCATCGGTGGGCATACCCCGCACATCTTGCGCGAAGCACTGAGTTGGCACATTAACCTGGAAGAAACCGGGCACATGCTCAAGGCTTGATGAATACAGATCCGGGCTGATGCAAATACAGTTTCATCAGCTCGGTGAACCCACCCGCACTTATGGAAAAAAACTGTACTGCTGTACTGGTCATTTCCTACCGAAATATCCCACACCTCAACCCAAAAATGCCGATTTCGCACCTTTTAAGTGCGCACAGGTACAGTTGCCCCAATTTCGTACCGTACAGCCTGT
This sequence comes from Pseudomonas sp. AL10, assembly GCF_029960685.1. Lineage (NCBI taxonomy): Bacteria > Pseudomonadati > Pseudomonadota > Gammaproteobacteria > Pseudomonadales > Pseudomonadaceae > Pseudomonas > Pseudomonas sp. AL10. The sequence continues at coordinate 33,248 of NZ_JASBQZ010000044.1, read as the reverse complement.
TTAAACAGTTAACTGGCCTCTCACAATACAGGTGAACTGTATCTAGAGAGTCTTGCCTCGGAAGAGGATCATTGGCATCAGTTAAACCACTACCTAATCCCGCCACAAGCGGAAGGATGTCATCATGGAACGTACACTCAGTTCCGAACTGTTCTTCGAAGAAAAAGCTGTAAACACCCAGGCTTCTCTGCCTTTGCGCGTTCTCGCCAACCTGATGTTGTGGCAGCGCCGCATCTCCAGCCGCCACCAACTGGCTCGCCTGGATTCGCGTCTGCTGGCTGACGCCGGTATCAGCGAAGCTCAACGCTACGAAGAGCTGAGCAAGCCGTTCTGGCGCTAAGTGGCGCCCGCTGGCCCTGACCTGACGGGTCCACTGCCAGCACCCTGATTTGTCAAAGCAAAGCCCGCCCCGGGTAACCGGAGGCGGGCTTTGTTGTATCTGCGATAGCGCATTGGATTGGCTCGATTCAAGCACACAGATACAGTTTTAAATTAATAAAATATGACAGGTACAGTTTAATTACAGGCTTCCGAATAGCTGGGCACACGCCTAATATCGGTTCACCACGTGGCGAACCCTGTAGAGCGTGCGTCTGATGCTCGACAGTCCCAGTCCGTTTCATTGTGGCCGTTTCGCGCCACCTTATTATTCGTCTACAGGAGTTACCCCATGTCCCGTCTTCGCCTGCTGTGCACTGCCGCTGTGCTGACCCTGGCTGCCAATGCCAACGCGAGCAGCCTGATCATGACGACTGACTCGATCGTCGGCGCTCTGAAGGCAACCTCCGATGCCACGTCTGATGCCACCTCATCCCTGCGCGACAACAAGGTCGTACAAGCGGCCCGTGACGACGCCGCCAGCTTTGTCGCCAGCGAAGGCGCCATCCGTGGCGTGAAACTGGAAAGCGCCCTGGCCCAGATCCGCCAACAAGCGCCGCAATTGAATACCGCTACCGATACGCAGCTGGCACAGGCCATCCTGGCTATCTGACCCACGGCAACCAGACGGGAGCGCCTGCCGCTCCCGGATGGCTCGGCGCTGGCTCTCGCCCGGCCGTTGCGCTAGCCTTGGCGCTCGCTTTCAGTTGTCGAGTCCCATGGCTTTTTCATACCGTTTATTGAGTGTTCCTGTACTGTTTTGCGCCTGCTGGTCACCCATGGCTTCAGCGTTGGATGTGTCCACCCAGAGCACGGTTGTCAGCGTGTATGCCACCAGCAAAGTGACCTCTGCGCCGTTCGACAATAAGTTGGTCCTGGCCGCTCGGGATGATGCTGCCGCTTTCATTGCCACTGACGGCCAATGGCGGGGCGCACGCCTGGAGTCCGCGCTGGACTATCTGCGCCGCACCCAGCCAAAACTTCATGCAAGCGACCTTGAACTGGCGCAAGCAATTCTCGTCCAATAATCATCATTGTATTTCTATCTTTGTCATTGGAGTCACCCCATGCGTAGCCCGCTGATCGTCGCCGCCCTCGGCCTGCTGTTTTTGGCCGATGTCGCCCAGGCGCAAACCTTGAAGGCCACCAGCAACATCGTCGTGCGTGCCTCGGCGCGCACCATTGATTTCACCTCGGACACCACCACCTCCATCCGCGACTCCAAGATCGTGCGCGAAGCCCACGATGACGCCGCCAGTTTCGTCGCTACCAATGGCGAGATCCGTGGCGCCCAACTGGAAGCCGCGTTCGATACCCTTCGCACCCGCGTGCCAGAAGCCCGTGATGCCAGCGACCAGACCCTCGCAGAAGCTATCCTCGCTCTGTGAGGCGCCTCAAAACCTGGCTCCTGGCCGGGGCCGTGCTGCTGTGCGCGAGTACGGCCCAGGCCGGCCTGCAACTGCGGCTCAAGACCGAAGGCTTGAGCCCGGCCGAACAGCAGGCCAGCCAGGCATTGCTGGATGAAGCGCTGCGCTCCTTGCCGCCGCGCTTTGTCGAGCAATTGGACCGACGTATTGATGTCGGCTGGACCGACAAGATGCCTGAGAACGCCTACGGGCAGGCATCCCTGGTGTCCGAGTTGGACCTCAACCAGAACCTGCTCGCCAGCCTGACTGACGGCAGCGCCGCCACCCAGAAAACCAATCGCCCCCACGGTACGGTGCGCCGGGAAATGCTCGCCACCGTGCTGCATGAACTGACCCACATCTATGACCGTGCGCGCCTGTGGTCCAAGGACGAGCGCACGCTGATCCAGCGCTGCAGCCGTCAGAACAACATCACCGGCTTGATCGGCTTGCCCGACCAGTGCCGTGGCCAGAACGACCGCCGCTTTACCCTCAGTGACGACCCGCGCCTGCTGGACCTTGCCGGCTGGCCACAATATGTGGGTCGGCGCGGCGAGCGTGAGCAGCACAACCATCAGGTGGTACGCAGCCCGGACATCTACGAAACCACCAGCCCGCTGGAGTTCGTGGCGGTCAACATGGAGTACTTCCTCCTAGACCCCAGCTACGCCTGTCGCCGCCCCGCGCTGTTCCGTTATTACAAGGATCACTTCGGCTGGGCTCCACCCGAACAGGACACCTGCGCCAGCACCTATGCCTTCCTGAACGCAGGCAACGATTTCGCCAAGACGCCCCTGGGCCAGATCGATCCGGAACGCGTGTATGAAATCGACTATTTGCTGGCCGAAGCCAACCAGAACCTGGTGAGCCGTTGGGGCCACAGCATGTTGCGCCTGGTGATTTGCGCCCCGGGCCGCCCGCGTGGCCCGGATTGCCGGCTAGATCTGGACCGGCACCTGGTCTTGTCTTATCGCGCCTTCGTCGGTGACGTTCAGCTGTCGAGCTGGGATGGCCTGGTGGGCAAATACCCGTCACGGCTGTTCGTGCTGCCGCTGGCCCAGGTCATTGATGAGTACACCAAGACCGAACTGCGTGGCCTGGCGTCGGTGCCACTGAAGCTCAGCCGCCAGGAAATCAACGACACCGTCGAACATGCCGCCGAGATGCACTGGAGCTACGACGGCAACTACTTCTTCATTTCCAACAACTGTGCGGTCGAAAGCCTGAAACTGTTGCGCAGTGGCAGTGCCAACCCGCAATTGACCGGCCTGGACAACATCACCCCCAATGGCTTGCTGGAAGTGCTCAGCGCCCGCGGCCTGGCCGATACCAGTGTATTGAACGACAAGCGCGAAGCCCTGCGCCTGGGGTATCACTTCGACTCGTTCCGCGAGCGCTACCAGGCCATGTTCGATGTGCTACGCAAGCAACTGCCTATCAAGCAGACCCAAGTCGAAGACTGGTTGTCCCTGGACGCGCAAGCGCGTCGCCAATGGTTTGCCCAGGCCGACCTGCGTACCAGCGCCGCACTGTTGCTGCTGGAGCAGGCCAGCTATCGCAAACAACTGATGCTCGCCCAGGATGAGGTCAAACAACGCTATCTCAATGCCCGCGAGCTGAAATACGGCGGCATGGAGAAAGCCAACAACACGCTGCAGCAAATTCTCGCCAACAGTGGCTTTCTGAGCCGCCCGGCCGAGTTGCTGGACAGTGGGGGTTATGGCCTGCCGCAACCTTCGGAAGCCAAGCGCCTGGAATCAGAAAGCGCCGAACGCCAGAAGCAGTTGCAGTCGTTGACCGGCGAGCTGGATAAGGAGGTGAGGGCGCTGCTCGATCCGTCTCGCGCCGCCGAGATTGCCGCCTGTGAGGCCAACCTCAAACAAGTGGGTGAGCATTTGCGGGCGCTGCATAAAGCCGCCGGCGGCCTCGAACTGCCCTGAATTTTATTAGCAACCACCTTCCAAATGTGGGAGCTGGCTTGCCTGCGATGACGGCGTCACAGCCATAAGAGATATTGGCTGATACACCGCCATCGCAGGCAAGCCAGCTCCCACATTTTGTTCTGCGCCAACCTGAAGATTGGTGCCTGCCCTTCATCAGCTGTTTTCCCAGCGAAAGCTGGCTGAAAGCTTCCCCGTCTAGGATCGCCTCCACTGCCGGCAACAGACCGGCTGTTAACAACAACAATGGTGATTCCCGATGTCCGCTCGTACCCGCCTGTTCGCTCCAACTCCACCCGTACGCCTCGTGCCTTTCGTTCTGCGCTGACCGCCACTCGGTCCGCCATTCCCTAGCCGCGCTACGCCTGGAGTATTCCTATGCTGACTTTCCTTGGCTTTGCCATGGTCATCACGTTCATGTTCCTGATCATGACCAAGCGCCTGTCCGCGCTGATCGCCTTGATCATCGTGCCGATCCTGTTCGCGCTGTTCGGCGGTTTCGCACCGAAGATCGGCCCGATGATGCTCGAAGGCATCACCAAGCTTGCGCCGACCGGCGTGATGCTGATGTTCGCCATCCTCTATTTTGCTTTGATGATCGACTCCGGCCTGTTCGACCCGGCCGTGCGCAAGATCCTCAAGATGGTCAAGGGCGACCCCCTCAAGGTGTCGGTCGGCACTGCCGTGCTCGCGTTGGTGGTATCCCTGGACGGTGACGGTGCCACCACCTACATGATCTGCGTCGCGGCCATGCTGCCGCTGTACCAGCGCATCGGCATGAGCCCACGGATCATGGCCGGCCTGATCATTCTCGCCGGTGGCGTGATGAACATGACCCCCTGGGGCGGCCCGACGGCGCGCGCCGCCAGTGCGCTGCATGTAGACCCGTCGGACATCTTCGTACCGATGATCCCGGCCATGGCCGCCGGTGTCGTGGCGATCCTGGTGATTGCCTACATGTACGGCAAGCGCGAGCGTGCACGCCTGGGTGAATTGCACCTGCAAGGCGATGAGATCGATCACAGCGAAATCAGCGTGTCGCAATTCCCCGACGCCCGCCGGCCGAAATTGATCTGGTTCAACGGCGCCCTGACCCTGGCGTTGATGTGCACCCTGATTGCCGGCCTGTTGCCGCTGCCGGTGCTGTTCATGGTGGCGTTCAGTATCGCCATGATCGTCAACTACCCGTGCCTGCAGCAGCAGAAAGACCGCGTCGCTGCTCACGCCGGTAGCGTATTGGCCGTGGTGGGCTTGATCTTCGCCGCCGGTATCTTCACAGGCATTCTGTCGGGCACTGGCATGGTCGACGCCATGTCCAAAAGCCTGTTGGCGGTCATCCCCGAAGCGATGGGCCCTTACCTGGCGGTGATTACCGCGCTGGTGAGCATGCCGTTTACCTTCTTCATGTCCAACGACGCGTTCTACTACGGCGTCCTGCCGGTACTGGCCGAAGCCGCCAGCCATTACGGCATCACCGCTGTGGAAATGGCGCGGGCGTCGATCGTCGGGCAACCCGTGCATTTGCTCAGCCCACTGGTACCCTCGACGTACTTGCTGGTTGCCCTGGCGGGTATCGAATTCGGCGATCACCAGCGCTTCACGCTCAAGTGGGCAGTGCTGGTGTGCCTGTGCATAATGTTCGCCGCATTGCTGATGGGGATTTTTCCGCTGTTCAGCACTCTATAATCGTACCGACTCACTCACCGCGCGGCGCTACAGCTTGCGCGGTTTAACATTTGCTCAAAGGAATACACATGGAATGGCTGACCAATCCGGAAATCTGGATTGCCTTCTTCACCCTGACGGCCCTTGAGATCGTCCTGGGCATCGATAACATCATCATGATTTCGATCCTGGTCAGCCGCATGCCCAAGCATATGCAGGCGCGCACTCGGATCTTCGGCCTGGCGTTGGCCATGGTCACGCGCATCCTGTTGCTGCTGTCGATCGCCTGGGTCATGCAACTGACCGCCGACCTGTTCGTGGTGTTTGGCCAGGGCATCTCCGGTCGCGACCTGATCCTGTTCTTCGGTGGCCTGTTCCTGCTGTGGAAAAGCTCCCAGGAGATGTACCACGCCCTGGAGGGTGAAGATGAAACCCAGGACGAGCCCAAAGGCGCCGGTGGCAAATTCATCTACACCATTATCCAGATCGCCATCATCGACATCGTGTTCTCCCTGGACTCGGTGATTACCGCCGTCGGCATGGTTTCCCACGTGCCGGTGATGGTTGCCGCCATCGTCGTTGCGGTATTGGTGATGATGCTGGCTGCCGGCACTATCAGCGAATTCATCGACAAGCACCCGTCGCTGAAAATGCTCGCGCTGTCGTTCCTGCTGGTCGTGGGTACCGTGCTGATCGCAGAATCCTTCGACGTGCACGTGCCAAAAGGCTACGTCTACTTCGCCATGGCGTTCTCGCTGGCGGTGGAAGCGGTGAACATCAAGATGCGTACCGCCATCGCGAAAAAGAAGAAACAGCAGGACCCAGTGAAACTGCGCAAGGATATTCCGGGTCAGTAAATTTGACCCGCGAGTGATCGTTCCCACGCTCCGCGTGGGAATGCCCTCTCGGACGCTCCGCGTCCGCAAAGTGACGCAGAGCGTCACAGGATGCGTTCCCACGCCGAGCGTGGGGAACGATCTTCATGACAGTTTTGTTTCAATCCCAAGTTTAGCTATGCGATGCTGGCGCAGAGCCCATTCGCCAACTACAGCTTAGGTACAAGACGTAGAGCGGCACGCGGTAACTTTCCTTCGCTCCTGCTGGAGCGCACCCACACGGGGGGCCGAGCATGCTGACCTTGCTCAATCTGCTTTCCGCCGTGACCCTGCTTATCTGGGGCACGCATATCGTCCGAACCGGCATCCTGCGGGTCTACGGTTCCAATTTGCGCCAAGTCATCGGGCAGAACATGTCCAAGCGCTGGCTGGCATTTGTCGCCGGTATCCTGGTGACGGCCATGGTGCAAAGCAGTAACGCCACCGCGATGCTGGTGACTTCGTTCGTCGGCCAAGGGCTGATGAGCCTTACACCGGCCCTGGCCACCATGCTTGGCGCCGACGTCGGTACGGCTTTGATGGCGCGGGTGCTGACGTTCGATTTGTCCTGGCTGTCGCCGCTGCTGATCTTCCTCGGGGTGATTTTCTTCCTGTCGCGCAAACAGACGCGGGCAGGGCAGTTGGGCCGGGTCGGGATCGGCCTGGGCCTGATCATCCTCGCGCTGCAATTGATCGTCGAAGCCGCCGGGCCCATTACCCATGCCCAGGGCGTCAAAGTCATCTTCGCTTCGCTGACCGGCGATATCTTGCTGGACGCCCTGGTCGGCGCGCTGTTCGCGATGATTTCCTACTCCAGCCTTGCCGCCGTGTTGCTCACGGCCACCCTGGCCGGTGCCGGCGTGATCGGCTTGCACGTGGCCATCGGCCTGGTGATCGGCGCCAACATCGGCAGCGGCGTACTGGCTTTTCTCAGCACCAGCATGCAAAACACTGCCGGTCGCCAAGTGGCCCTGGGCAGCCTGTTGTACAAATTGATCGGTCTGTTGCTGATCATTCCGGTGCTCGACCCGCTCGTAGGCTGGATGGACGGCCTGGACTACAGCGTTCAGGGCATGGTCATCACCTTCCACCTGCTCTACAACGTCAGCCGTTGCCTGATCCTGTTGCCCACCATCGGGCCGATGGCACGCCTGTGCGAATGGCTGCTGCCGGAACGCCCCGAAACCAATGGCAAAGCCAAGCCACGCCATCTGGACCTGGCCTCATTGAATACCCCAAGCCTGGCCCTGGCGAACGCCGCCCGCGAAACCCTGCGCCTGGGCGACTTGATCGACAATATGCTTACCTCGATGCAGGAAGTGCTGCGCGGCAATCAAACCGCCGTTACCCAAGAAATGCGCAGCCTGAGCGATGACGTCGAAGCGCTCTACAGCGCGATCAAACTCTACCTGGCGCAAATGCCCCGTGAAGACCTCAGTGAGCAAGACAATCGCCGCTGGGCCGAGATCATCGAGCTGTCGATCAACCTGAAACTGGCGGGTGACCTGATCGAACGCATGCTGCGTAAGGTCCAGCAACAGAAGACCTCGCAGCGCCGGCAATTTTCCGAAGTGGGCCTGGAGGAACTCAGCGGCCTGCACAGCCAGTTGATCGCCAACCTGCGCCTGGGCCTGTCGGTGTTTCTCAGCGGCGACCCGGAAAGCGCCCGCCAATTACTGCGAGAAAAGCGCCGCTTCCGCGCCCAGGAACGCCGCCTGGCCCACGCCCATGTCAGCCGCCTGCAGCGCAAGATCGTGCAGAGCCTGGAAACCAGTTCCCTGCACTTGGAACTGATTGCCGACATGAAACGCTTGAACTCATTGTTTTGCAGCAGTGCTTATGTAGTGTTGGAAACGTCCGACACTGGCGCGCTCTCGGCTGAAAGTATTGCCGACATTACCCATTCGCCCTGAACGTACGCCCGCGAGCGAAGTCAGTTAACAATGGACCTCATTCGCCAGGAAGCTTGTTATGCGTCGCCTGTTACTCGCCTGCCTGCTCTTGGGCTCGGCACACGCCTTTGCCTTTGACCGTCTGCAAGTCGAGGGCTACACCTTGCCCAACGGCCTGCAACTGCTGCTCAAACCGGGCACCGAGCGTGGGCATGTCGCTATTCGCCTGGTGGTTGGTGTGGGCCTGGACGACTTCGGTTGCGAAGAAAAAGAACTGCCGCACTTGTTCGAGCACTTGCTGTTCAGCGGCATCGACGGCGGCGGCGAGGGCGACCTCGAAGACCGCATGCAAGCCCTGGGCGGCGAGTGGAACGCCTACACCAGCAACGCCGATACCACCTTCGTGATCGAGGCGCCCGCGCAGAACCAACGCAAGGTGCTGGACCTGCTGCTGGCAATCCTCACGCGCACGCAACTGACCGACGCTCATATCAACGCCGCCAAACAGGTGGTGGAGCGCGAAGACGGCGGCCATTACTCACACTTGCAACGCCTGCTGGACCGCCAGGACCTCGGTCACAGCGCCAGCAACCAATTGGCCGTGGAGTTGGGCCTCAAGTGCGCCGAACGCGCCGAGGTCAGCCACCTCACCCGCGATCAGTTGGAGAAGCTGCGCAACGAATGGTACGCGCCGAACAACATGACCCTGATCGTCGTCGGCGATCTCGACAAACTGCTGCCTGCCTACCTGGAACGCACCTATGGTCAACTCGACCCCGTGGAGCCGAGCGAACATCGCCCGCTTCCGGAAATCCAGCACACAGCCGCCAGCCACCGCGACCTGATCCGCGGCTGGGTGGGCGATGGCGCCAAGCTGCACTGGCTGTTCCCCGAGCCGGTGTTGGATGACCAGCATGATGAAACCTACAACCTGCTCAGGGATTACCTCGACTGGGCACTGTACCGGCAACTGCGCCTCAAGCACGGTTTGTCCTACGGCCCCTGGGTAGAACGCGAAGTGCTCGGCGGCGTTGGATTCCTCAGCTTGAATGCCGACCTTGAGCGAGAAAACCTCCCTGAAGCTGAGCAGGTCTTGCAAGACCTCAAGGCCCAACTGCTCAAGGACGGCCTCGACCCAACAGTATTCACACGCCTGCAGCAAGCCGCCATTGCCCGGCAGGCTTGGGCGGTGCAGGGCAACAGCGCGCTGGCCGACTATTATTGGAGTGCGGCCGGCGACTACAGCAACGGGCGTTTCAGCGATCCGGTCAAACGCATCAAGGCTGTAAGCCTGGCGCAAACCAACCAGGCCATGCGCGAAGCGTTCCAGCAGCCGGGCTACTGGCGCATCGAAAAACCGCTGTTGAGTTATGACGCGTTGACCTGGATCGGTGCGGGCGTGCTGGGCCTGATCATCCTTGGTTTGATCGGCTTGAGGCTTTATCGCAAACCTGTTGAGTAATGACGCACAGAATATCGGGCTAAGGCGTTATTCTGTCTGAGATTTTTCCCACAACCAGTGAACCGCCCATGCCGAACTTGCCGCCCCTCATCCAGCGCGTTATAGAACTGATCAAGCGCTACCCAGGGGTGATTGCACTCGGCGGTTTCATCTCGGGGGTCGGCAGCTTCATTCTGGTAGACCGCCAGCAGGGCATGGCCAGTTGGATCGCGGTGATCATGCTGGTGAGCTGGTTGTGGCTGATGCTGGAGAACAGCTTTACGCAACTGTTCACCAAGGTCTTCAATCGCGAGATCCCTGAACCGCTGCTGCGCTACGCCACCCAGATGATCCACCAGGAAAGTCTGTTCTTCGTGCTGCCCTTCTTTTTCGTCACCACCGCTTGGAACAGCGGCCAATCGCTGTTCACTGGCCTGCTGGGCGCGGCGGCGCTGGTGTCGATCATCGACCCGCTGTATTACAAATGGCTGGCGCCCAAGCGCTCGCTGTTCCTGGCCCTGCACACCCTGACCCTGTTCGCCGCGTTGCTGACCGCGCTGCCGATCATCATGCACCTGACCACCGCCCAGAGTTACAAACTGGCGTTGGGTGTAGCCATGGTCTTGTCGATTCCCAGCCTGGCCGTGAGCCTGCCGCTGCGTAGCCTCAAGGGCTGGGCGATGCTGCTGGGGGTAACGGCCGCCATCGGCTGCGCCGGCTGGTTCCTGCGCAGCTGGGTACCGCCCGCCACCCTGTGGATGACCGAAGTCGCCATCAGCACCCAACTGCAAGACCGCACGCCGGGCGACGACCTCAAGCAAGTCACCGCCGCCCAATTGCGCAGCGGTGGGCTGTACGCCTACACCGCGATCAACGCGCCACGCGGGCTGGATGAGCGCATCTACCATGTGTGGAAATTCAACGGCCAGGAAGTCGACCGCATTGCCCTGGACATCCACGGTGGGCGCAAGGAAGGCTATCGCGCCTGGACCCACAAGCAGAACTTCCCGGGTGACGCCGTGGGGCGCTGGCAGGTGCAGGTGCTCACCGAAGACGGGCAAGTCATCGGCGTTCTACGCTTCAAGGTGATAGACACAGCACAAGCGGACAACCCAAAGTAAGCCGGATCGTGCTATTACGTAGCAATTGTGGATAGCCAAACAAGCTCGGAGCTTATGACCACTCGCACGACGGCCGGCGCGGCCCATCTTGATACGTCCAGCACCCCGCCTTCGCTACGGATTACCGGCGACTGGACGCTGGCCCACTACGCCAACCTGAAAAAGCTGTCGGCCACACTCGACGGCCAATACGACGCCGGCGCCCGCATTGACCTCAACGGCCTCGGTGCGCTGGATACAGCCGGCGCCTCGCTGCTGGTGGAGTTGCTGGGCCCTGCGCGCATCGAACACTCTGCCGAACAGACCGATTGCACCCTGGCAGCCGCCGACCGGGCACTGCTCAAGACCGTCTACCGCTCCCTGAATGACTTTTGCGTACCGATCAAAGAGCCAGAAGAGGCCGCCGGCATTCAAGTGCTGGCCCGTATCGGTCGCGCAGTAGACACGGTCTGGCAAGACGCAATGAAGCTGTTGGGCTTTATCGGCCTGATCCTCGAAACCTTCGCCCGCGGCATTTGGCGGCCCAAACGCTGGCGCCTGACGCCCATGGTCGCCCACATCGAACAGACCGGCCTGGATGCGGCGCCTATCGTTGCGCTGTTGACCTTTCTGGTGGGCGCCGTCGTGGCCTTCCTTGGCGCCACCGTGCTCAAGAGCTTCGGCGCGACGATCTTTACCGTGGACCTGGTGGCCTTCTCCTTCCTGCGCGAATTCGGCGTGTTGCTCACCGCAATCCTCATCGCCGGCCGTACCGCCAGTGCATTCACCGCGCAAATCGGCTCCATGAAAGCCAACGAAGAAATCGACGCCATCCGCACCCTGGGCCTGGACCCTATGGAGCTGTTGGTATTACCCCGCGTGCTGGCGCTGCTGGTGGCGTTGCCGATGCTGACGTTCCTGGCGATGCTCTCGGGGATCGTCGGCGGTGGTGTGGTGTGTGCCGTGGCCCTAGATATTTCGCCGGCGATGTTTCTTTCGCTGCTGCAATCGGACATTGGCGTGCAGCACTTTCTGGTGGGCATGGTGAAGGCGCCGATCTTTGCCTTTTTGATCGCGGCCATTGGCTGCCTGGAAGGTTTCAAAGTCAGCGGCAGTGCCGAATCAGTCGGCGCGCATACCACGTCGAGCGTGGTGCAATCGATCTTTGTGGTGATCGTGCTGGATGCGGTCGCGGCGATGTTTTTCATGGAGATGGGCTGGTGAGTCGTCTACACCGTGCGCCCACTGAGGCGGTGATTGAAGTGCGTGGCCTGTGCAACCGTTTTGGCAGCCAAAGCGTGCACGAGAACCTCGACCTGGATTTGTACAAGGGCGAGATCCTGGCGGTGGTGGGCGGCTCTGGCAGCGGTAAATCCGTGTTGTTGCGCAGCATCGTTGGCCTGCGTCGCCCCAGCGAAGGCGAAGTACGGGTGTTCGGCAAAAACCTGCCGAGCCTGCCCGAACATGAACGCTCGCTGGTGGAGCGCCGCTTTGGCGTGCTGTTCCAGAAGGGCGCTCTGTTTTCCTCGCTGACGGTGACCGAAAACGTGGCCCTGCCCTTGATCGAGCACGCCGGCCTCAGCCGCGCCGATGCCGAGCACTTGGCGGCGGTGAAGCTGGCCCTGGCAGGGTTGCCGCTGTCGGCGGCCGACAAATACCCGGCCTCGTTATCCGGCGGCATGATCAAGCGTGCAGCCCTGGCCCGCGCACTGGCCTTGGACCCGGACATCCTGTTCCTGGACGAACCCACCGCCGGTCTCGACCCGATTGGCGCGGCGCAATTCGACCAACTGATCCTCACCCTGCGCGATGCGTTGGGCTTGAGTGTGTTTTTGGTCACCCACGACCTCGACACGCTGTACACCATCACCGACCGTGTGGCGGTGCTGGCGCAGAAGAAAGTGCTGGTGGCCGACGCCATCGATGTCGTGTCGGAAACGGACGACGCCTGGATTCACGAATATTTCCACGGCCCCCGAGGCCGCGCGGCATTGGATGCCGCTCAATCGCTCAACGAGGTATGACATGGAAACCCGAGCCCATCATGTGATGATCGGACTGTTCAGCGTAATTGTGGTGGTCGGCGCGATGCTGTTTGGCCTGTGGCTGGCCAAGTCCAGCGTCGATACCGCCTTCCAGGATTACGAAGTGATCTTCAACGAAGCGGTCAGCGGCCTGTCCCAGGGCAGTGCGGTGCAGTACAGCGGCATCAAGGTGGGCGACGTGATCAGCCTGCGCCTGGACCCCAAAGACCCGCGCCGCGTCCTGGCTCGTATCCGCCTGGCCGGGCAAACGCCGATCAAGGAAGACACCCAGGCCAAACTGGCCCTGACCGGCATCACCGGCACCTCGATCATCCAGCTCAGTGGCGGCACCCCACAGAGCCCGGAACTCAAGGGCAAGGACGGCAACCTGCCGGAAATCATCGCATCGCCATCGCCCATCGCGCGCCTGCTCAATAACAGCAACGACCTGATGACCAGCGTCAACCTGCTGCTGCACAACGCCAACCACCTGTTCTCGCGGGAAAACGTCGAACGCCTGAGCAACACCCTGGACAACCTGCAACAAACTACCGGCGCCATTGCCGAGCAACGCGGCGACATCAAGGTGGTGATGCAGCAATTGATGCAGGTGAGCAAACAGGCGGGCGCGGCGCTGGAGCAAACCACCGTGCTGATGCGCAGCGCCAATGGCTTGCTCAGCGAACAAGGCAAGCAAGCCTTCGGCAGCGCCGAGCAGGCGATGAAATCCCTGGAGCAAAGCACCGCCACCATCAATACCTTGCTGACCAATAACCAGGACTCGGTAAACAGTGGCATGCAAGGCCTCAACGAACTGGCACCAGCCGTGCGCGAGCTGCGTGAAACCCTCGGCTCGCTGCGCGCCATCTCTCGCCGCCTGGAAGCCAACCCCAGCGGCTACCTGCTGGGCAGCGACAAGAACAAGGAGTTCACGCCATGAAGCGTGTGTATCACATGATCATCCCTATGGCCCTGGCACTGGTCAGCGCGTGCTCGATCCTGCCCAAGCCGGACCCGTCGGACGTGTACCGGCTGGCGTCCGCCCAACCGGCCAGCCAAGGCACGCCCGTGAGTTGGTCGCTGCGCGTGACCAAGCCGCAGACCAGCGAGTTTCTCGACAGCCCGCGCATCGCCGTGGTGCCTGACGGGAACCTGATCAGCAATTACGCGAACTCGCGCTGGAGCGACCCGGCGCCGGTGTTGCTGCGTAATCGCCTGCTGGATGGCTTCCAGCGCGACGGGCGCGTGACATTGTTGAGTACCGACGAGACCAACCTGCAAGCCGACTATGAGCTGGGCGGGCAGTTGCAGGCGTTTCAGAGCGAGTATCGGGGCACGGCAGTGGAGGTGGTGATTCGTCTCGACGCGCGATTGGTGCGTGGGCGTGATCAAAGGATTATCGCCAGCCGTCGGTTTGAAGTGAGGCAGCCGGTGAATGACGCCAAGGTGCCGGCGGTGGTGGCTGCTTTTGGCCAGGCCGGGGATCAGTTGAATAAGCAGGTGGTGGATTGGGTAGTGAGTCAGGGCAATACAGCACTGAAACCTTGAGGACCTCATCGCAGGCAAGCCAGCTCCCACAGTTTGATTTGGAACACAGTCAAATGTGGGAGCTGGCTTGCCTGCGATAGCGATTGTTGCCTTAACCAAAAAACCAGTAGCACACGGAGATAGCCGCCACTACACCGGCAAACTCAGCCAGCAACGCACAACCCACGGCATGCCGCGCCCGCTGGATGCCTACCGAGCCGAAGTACACGGCCAACACATAAAACGTGGTTTCCGTACTGCCTTGGATCGTCGCCGCCACCAACGCCGGAAAACTATCCACACCCTGGGTCTGCATGGTCTCGATCAGCATCGCCCGCGCCGCGCTGCCGGAGAACGGCTTGACCATCGCGGTCGGCAGCGCGTCGACAAAGCGCGTATCCAGGCCCGTCCAGGCCACCACATGGCGAATCCCCTCAAGGCCGAACTCCAAGGCCCCCGAGGCACGCAACACGCCAACCGCGCACAGCATCGCCACCAGATAGGGCAACAGGTTCTTGGCTACGTCGAAGCCTTCCTTGGCGCCTTCCACAAAGGCCTCGTACACCTTGACCTTGCGCAACGCGCCGATCACCAGGAACAGCATGATCAAGCCAAACAGTGTGAGGTTGCCCAAGATCGACGACAAACCGGCCAGCGCCGTGGCGGACAAGGTCGCCAGCAGCGTCATGAAGCCACCCAGTATCAACGCGCCGGGGACCAGATAGGCCAGCACCACCGGGTCCCACAGCCGCAGGCGCTGCATGACTGCCACCGACAGCAGGCCCACCAGCGTCGACGCACTGGTGGCCAACAGGATCGGCAGGAACACCAGCGTCGGGTCCGCAGCGCCTTGCTGGGCGCGGTACATGAAGATAGTCACCGGCAATAGCGTCAGCGAGGAGGCGTTGAGCACCAGGAACAGGATCTGAGCGTTGGTCGCCGTATTGGGGATGGGGTTGAGCTCTTGCAGCGCCTTCATGGCTTTCAGACCGATGGGCGTGGCAGCGTTGTCCAGGCCCAGGCCGTTGGCGGCAAAGTTGAGGGTGATCAAACCAATCGCGGGGTGCCCGGCAGGCACTTCCGGCATCAGGCGGCGAAACAGCGGGCCCAGGGCCTTGGCCAGCCAATCGACGATCCCGGCTTTTTCGGCGATCCGCAGAAAACCCAGCCATAACGTCAGGGTACCGAACAGCAGCACCATGACTTCCACCGACAATTTGGCCATGGCGAAAATGCTTTCGACCATCGCCGCGAAGATCAAGGCGTTACCGCCCACCAGCCATTGCGCCAGTGCTGACACCATTGCCACGACAAAGAAGCCAAGCCACAGGCCATTGAGCATCAGATAAGTCCCCCGAAAGATGGGGCGAATGATAACGGGGCTGGCAGAAACGACAAACCCCGGAATTCTCCGGGGTTTGTTTTCGATCAATTGGTAATCAGCTACGGGTGGCTTGTGCCGTAGGCAGGGCTTCCTTGCTGCGCCAGTGCGGCAGGGAATTCCAGTAGCGCTCGCCCTTGGCATCGTCGTACATGCCTTCCCAACGGGAGATAACCAGTACAGCCAAGGCGTTGCCGATCACGTTCAGGGCGGTACGTGCCATGTCCATCACACGGTCGACACCGGCGATAAACGCCAAGCCTTCCAGCGGGATGCCCACGCTGCCCAGCGTCGCCAACAACACCACGAAGGACACGCCCGGCACGCCGGCGATACCTTTGGAGGTCACCATCAGGGTCAGTACCAGCATCAGTTGCTGGCCGATCGACAGGTCGATGCCATACAGCTGGGCAATGAAGATTGCTGCAATGCTCTGGTACAGGGTCGAACCGTCGAGGTTGAACGAATAACCGGTCGGCACCACGAAGCTGCAGATCGCTTTCGGCGCGCCGTAGGCTTCCATCTTTTCGATCACACGCGGCAGCACGGTTTCGGAGCTGGCGGTGGAGTAAGCCAATACCAACTCATCCTTGAAGATGCGGATCAGCTTGAGGATCGAGAAGCCGAACAGGCGTGCGATCAAACCCAGTACCGCGAAGGCGAAGAACAGGATCGCGACGTAAACCAGGATCACCAGCTTGGCCAGTGGCAGCAGCGAGGCGAAGCCGAAGTTGGCGACCGTCACCGCGATCAGCGCGAATACACCGATAGGGGCGTACTTCATGATCATGTGGGTGACTTTGAACATGCTCTCGGACACGCCCTGGAACATAGTCACCAGCGGCTCGCGCAGCTCAGGCTTGAGGCTCGACAGCCCCAGGCCAAACAGCACCGAGAAGAAGATGATCGGCAGCATCTCGCCACGGGCAACAGCGGCGAAGATGTTCGAAGGGATCAAGTTAAGAATGGTCTCGATGAACGCATGTTCATGCTGCACTTCGGCAGCAGTCGCCTGGTACTTGGAGATATCGACGGTACCCAGGGTACTCATGTCGATGCCAGCGCCTGGGTGGAACAGGTTGGCGAGCAACAGGCCCACCACGATGGCGATGGTGGTGACGATTTCGAAGTAAAGAATGGTTTTGACGCCGATACGACCGAGCTTTTTCGCGTCGCCGACACCGGCAATACCGACGATCAGCGAAGAAATCACAATCGGGATCACGATCATCTTGATCAGGCGGATAAAGATATCGCCCGCCGGCTGCAACACATTGCTGATCCACCAGGCCTTTTCAGCACTGAAATGGTTGAGCACTGCACCGATTGCAATGCCCAGTACCAAACCGATGAGGATCTGCCAGGCGAGGCTTAGCTTTGCCTTCTTCATGTCATTACCCTTGCTTCAAGTGGACTTACGGCAAATGCGCCAGCTGCAACGCTCGAAAGCGAAAAAGTGTGTGCATCTGCCTCCATGGAAGGTCACCGCAGCGTGGCCGAAATGGCTTACTGGCAGGCGAAAAAAGGCGCAACTATTCCCATGCAAGGGAGCGGCGTCTAATGCCGTAAACGCCTACCCTATGCCGAATCGGCATGGCTTTTTTTGAAAATATTTGTCCAAACGGTCAGTTCGTATCCGCCATTCGAGCGGGTGAATATGCCGTTAAGCGGCCAAATCAGGCTCGCTCAGAGATACTGGACGACTTCGATTGATTGGCAGAAATGTCTGAGAAATCCATCACCTAGCGCCAGAAAGATCCTATAGCGCGGATGAAAAATTCTCGATAGATGGTCACGCCGACATACCCGGTAATGGTTGGCCAGAGGCAAAAAGCAAAACTGCGGCTATGGGCGGCATGAAACGCGAGCATGAGAGCGATAAGCCCGCCGCAAGTTCAGCAAGCTTGAGGTCTTGTGAACTTGCGTCGCAGCTTTTCGCCTGACCCGGCCCTTGCGCAGGTACTCCCTGTACCCGTAGGTCACGCCGATCCTGATCGATCAGAGCAACCCGGCCCCCTGGTCATGCATCACTCAAGGAGCGATGCAAACAGAAAGAAGCACAAGGGCTTCTTTCTATGGACGCCGGCTCCGTCAGACGGAACCTAGTACCAATTCGGATCTTTCTTGAGCTGCTCCATCAGCAGCTTTTGCATACCCTCGTCCGGCTTACCGATAAAACGGTAATCGGCGTGCCGCGTCGGGGACTTGTCCGCCGGCAAACCGGCCGGGACTTCCACCAACATGGCGTAGGCATCTTCCTTGTCGAGGCTGAAGGCAACGATCAGGCGCTTGTTCAGGCAGGTATCTGCGGTTTCGCAGAGCGGCCCGACCAAGTACTTGTCGCCATCTTCCTCAACGGCATTCATTTGCTCGGCCGTGCCCGACAGGTTCATCACCCACTCGGGCAGGCGCTCTTCTTTCTTCACCACGTCTTGCCAGGTTTCACGGTACTGCGGATCCGCGCTGAGCAATTCGTTAGCCCGGGATTGGCCGTCATTGGCGGCCAAGGCCAAGCCGCTACCGCCCAACAGCAGGGCGGCAGCAAGGGCTTTAAAAGGCAGGTTGGCCATATTCAACCTCGGCCTTTGCGACCAAAGAAGAACGAAGCGATGAACATCACCAGGAAGACCACAAACAGGATCTTGGCGATGCCGGTAGCGGTGCCAGCGATACCACCGAAGCCCAGGACTGCAGCCACAATGGCGATGATCAGAAATGTGATTGCCCAACTCAACATGGTGATTCTCCTTATGCTTCTATAGGGGTAACAGCGGTGATGCCGTGCAGCCGCTCAACACAAGCGACGTTTTTTGCCTAGAACACCCAACGGTCATGGGCCGGTAGTTCGTCCAGGGTAGAACCCTGATCTACTAGGCTCAATTGCGGGGCAGTCACATCGGCGCTGGCGCTGCCAATGGAACGAAAATGAGTCTGGGTCATGGCAGGACGTTCAAATTGCGGGGCTGGCTGCGCGCGCTCTTGCCAATGCTGCAACTGCTGGCCAGCAATCAACGTGACCATCAAGGCCAGGCTGGCAAACAGGCCCTGCTGCAAGCGCAGCGGCGATACACGCAATTGGCTGAGGCTTTGGCGAGTCATACTGCATTGCTCCCGCATTCTGATTATTCGTTCATGACGCTCTTGGGGGAGATATTGCAGAGTGCATGCCAGCTTTATTGCAAAATAAAACTCAATAAAATCAAATGCTTACACTTGATCAATAGATTCGTCGCCTAGCATCCTGCACGATGCATCCTTGCAGGCCGTGCGAAATGCACGATGGCAAGTGGTCGGAACCAGCCACCCAGCGCACACATCGAAGGATCGAAGGGCGAACGGAAGGGAAAATGCGCTCAGACGACGTCTGTAGGAAGGCGCGCAGATAGCTGCACGAAGAAGCCTTTTATGAATCAGAATAAACCATGCAACTTGCCCGATTATTCCGGGACTAAACACCATCACATTTATAGTTAAGGAGTGCGGGACAGATGGAATCAGCCAAGGAACTTCAAGGCCGCATTCTTTTAGTGGATGACGAATCTGCGATCCTGCGCACCTTCCGCTATTGCCTGGAAGATGAAGGCTATACCGTCGCCACCGCGAACAGTGCCGCTCAGGCCGATGCCCTGATGCAGCGTCAGGTGTTCGACCTGTGCTTCCTCGACCTGCGCCTGGGCGAGGACAATGGCCTGGACGTGCTGGCCCAGATGCGGGTGCAGGCACCGTGGATGCGCGTGGTGATTGTGACCGCCCATTCGGCCGTGGATACCGCCGTGGACGCCATCCAGGCTGGCGCCGCCGACTACCTGGTCAAACCTTGCAGCCCAGACCAACTGCGCCTGGCCACCGCCAAGCAACTGGAGGTGCGTCAGCTCTCGGCGCGGCTGGAAGCGCTGGAAGGCGAGGTGCGCCAGCCCAAAGACGGCCTGGACTCCCATAGCCCGGCAATGATGGTGGTGCTGGAAACCGCGCGGCAGGTGGCCGGGACGGACGCCAATATCTTGATTCTCGGCGAATCCGGCACCGGTAAAGGTGAGTTGGCCCGGGCGATACACGGCTGGAGCAAGCGCTCGAAGAAGTCCTGCGTGACCATCAACTGCCCGTCACTGACCGCCGAACTGATGGAAAGCGAACTGTTCGGCCATAGCCGCGGCGCATTCACCGGCGCCAGTGAAAGCACCCTGGGCCGAGTGAACCAGGCGGACGGCGGTACGCTGTTTCTCGACGAGATCGGCGATTTCCCCCTCACGTTGCAACCCAAGTTGCTGCGGTTTATCCAAGACAAAGAGTATGAGCGTGTGGGCGACCCGGTCACCCGCCGCGCCGATGTGCGCATCCTCGCAGCCACCAACCTGAACCTGGAAGACATGGTGCGCGATGGCCGCTTCCGTGAAGACTTGCTCTACCGCTTGAATGTCATCACCTTGCACTTGCCGCCGCTGCGCGAACGCAGTGAAGACATCCTGACCCTGGCTGACCGCTTCCTTGCCCGCTTCGTCAAGGAATACGCACGCCCGGCGCGCGGCTTCAGTGATAATGCCCGCGAAGCGCTACTCAACTATCGCTGGCCCGGCAATATCCGCGAACTACGTAACGTGGTGGAACGCGCCAGCATCATCTGCCCCCAGGAGAAGGTGGAGATCAGCCACCTGGGGATGGCCGAGCAACCGGCCAACAATGCACCCCGTATCGGCGCGGCTTTGAGCCTGGATGAGCTGGAGAAAGCCCATATCGGCGCCGTACTTGCGACCAGCGACACACTGGACCAAGCGGCCCGCACACTCGGCATCGATGCGTCGACGCTGTACCGCAAACGCAAGCAGTACAACCTTTGAACAGGACCTTATGAAGCTCGCGATGAAACTGCGCACCCGGTTATTCCTGAGCATCTCAGCGCTGATCACCGTGGCATTGCTGGGGTTGATCCTGGGCTTGGTCAGTGTCATGCAAATGGCCAAGACTCAGGAATCGCTGATCCGCAGTAACTTCATCACCCTGGACCTGGGGCTCAAGTTGCGTCAGAGCCTGGGCGACCAGTTGATCATGATGCTGGAGAAGCGCCCCGACCCGGACGCCCTGCAAGCCTCCAAGCAACATTATTTCGACCTGTTGGACCAGGGCATCGCCCATGAGCAGGTCGACGGCACAAACCATGGCTTCAGCCAGGCACGCTCCGATTACCAGAAGCTACTGGAAGCGTTTGACCAATCCCAACAGGCATCACCGCCCGCAGGCAGCAAAGAAAAGCTGACTGAAACCTTCAACATATTGCGCAACGGCCTGATCGCCGATCACAAGCGGGCGCTGGAAAATATCAGTACCAGCGAGCATAAATCCCGCGAGCGCGCGTTGTTGATTGCCGGCCTGCTCGGGCTGGTAGGGCTCGCGGTGCTGATCATCGGTTTCGTCACGGCCCATGGCATCGCCCGGCGCTTCGGTGGCCCCATCGAGGCGCTGGCCAAGGCCGCCGACAAGATCGGGCAGGGCGATTTCGAAGTCACCCTGCCGATCTCCTCCGCAGCGGAAATGAACCTGCTGACCCGCCGTTTCGGCATCATGGCCGAAGCGTTGCGCCAACATCAGGCCACAAACATCGATGAGCTGCTGGCCGGCCAACAGCGCCTGCAAGCGGTGCTCGACAGTATCGATGACGGCCTGTTGATGATTGATCGCCAAGGCTGCCTGGAGCACCTCAACCCTGTGGCGCAGCGCCAATTGGGCTGGGATGAGGAGCGGCTCGGCCAAGGTCTTGGCGAAGCCATGGGTCGCGCAGAAATGGATGAACAGCTGCAACTGGTGCTGCGCGGCGGCAACCTGGAGCGGGCCCCGGATGATCTCGAAGTGGAAGTCGAGGGTGAATTGCGCCTGCTGACCTACAGCCTGACCCCGGTCAGCCATACCCAGGGGCATATTCTGGGGGCCGTGATGGTGCTGCATGACGTGACTGAACAGCGCGCCTTCGAGCGAGTGCGCAGCGAGTTCGTGTTGCGCGCGTCCCATGAGCTGCGCACGCCGGTCACCGGCATGCACATGGCCTTCGGTCTATTCCGTGAGCGGGCCAAGTTCCCACCGGACTCCCGTGAGGCGGACCTGCTGGATACGGTCAATGAAGAGATGCAGCGCCTGATGCAGTTGATCAACGACCTGCTCAACTTCTCGCGCTACCAGAACGGCCTGCAAAAACTCACCTTGGGCACGTGCGATGTCACCGACTTGCTGGAGCACGCACGGGCTCGATTTGCTGAGCCTGCGAACGCCCAGCACATTGAGTTGCTGGTGGAAGCCCAACCTGAGTTGCCACGGCTATATGCCGACCAGGTGCAACTGGAGCGGGTACTCGACAACCTGCTGGGCAATGCCCTGAGGCACACCGCCGAAGGCGGGCAGATCCGCCTGCAGGCACGACGCCATGGCGAGCGGGTGATTATCAGCGTCGAGGATAACGGCGAAGGTATCGCCTACGGCCAGCAAGGGCGGATCTTCGAGCCCTTTGTGCAGGTGGGCCGCAAGAAAGGCGGTGCGGGCCTGGGTTTGGCACTGTGCAAGGAAATCGTGCAATTGCACGGCGGCCGCATGGGTGTGTACTCGCGGCCGGGGCAGGGTACGCAGTTCTATATGGCATTACCCCTGTAGGAGCGAGCTTGCTCGCGAAAAACGTCAACGATAACGCTGTGCTGTCAGGCAGCCCGCGTCGTCTATGCGTTCTTCGCGAGCAAGCTCGCTCCTACATTATTATTTTTACACCATCAGCGGTGATTCAAGGCCCGCAGGATCGCGGCGCTTTCAGCATCCGGGGTGCCATCAAACAATGACGGGCGAAAGCGCATCTGGAACGCAGCGATGACATGCCGCGTGGCCACGTCCAGCTCACCGGTCTGCGGCGTCTGGTAGCCCAGGCGCGCCAGTTCTTCCTGAAACCAGGTAATGCTCGGCAACTGCGCGGCGTACTGCACCTGAAACCGAGCCACTGCCTGGGCATCCGGCCACACGGCCAGACCTTCTGCCGCCAAGCGCTTCCAGGGGAACAACGGGCCTGGGTCCAGCTTGCGCAGCGGGGCGATATCGCTGTGCCCGATGATGTTCTTCGGGTCGATGCCGTTACGCTTGCTGATGTCCTTGAGCAGCACGATCAGCGACTGCACCTGCGCTTCGGAATACGGGTACCACACACGCCCCGTCGGCGTATCGCTGAACCCTGGGTTGACGATCTCGATACCGATGGAGCTGGAATTGAGCCAGGTGCGCCCCATCCACTCGCTTTCCCCCGCGTGCCAGGCGCGCTGGCTTTCATCCACCAGCTTGTAGATGGTGCCGGAGGCATCGTCGCCGATCAGGTAATGGCTGCTGACCTGGCCATGGGTCAACAGCGCCAGGGAACGTTCAAGGTTGGTCGAGGTGTAATGCACCACAACGAACTGCACGCGATTATCGTGGTTGACCGAAGGATGGCTGGTGTTCAGGCGCGGGCCATTGGCGCAGCCGGCGAGCAGAAGAAACGCTAAAGCGATATACAAGGATTTCATGGCGAGAGGCAGTACACTGAAAGACGATAATGCAACAGTGTAACGTACGACTCACGGCCAGGCGGTCAAATTACAAAATGGAACATCTTTTATGCCGCCTGCACCTGATTACGCCCCGCGGCCTTTGCCCTGTAGAGCGCTTCATCGGCACGCTTGAGCGCCAGGTCACTGCGCTCGCCGGGTTGAAACTGCGCCACGCCCATGGACACCGTGATCGTTACCGGCTCACCCTTGAAGTGGAACGGGCACGCGGCAATGGCCTCACGCAATACTTCACCTACGGCCAAGGCATCCGCCAAGGTCGAGTCGGGCATGAGCAGCACAAACTCTTCACCCCCAAAACGCGCGATGAAGTCCGTCGGCCGCAGGCGCTTGCTCAGCACATTGGCGATGATCTTCAAGACTTTGTCCCCAGCCAAGTGACCGTAACCGTCGTTGATGCGCTTGAAGTGGTCCAGGTCGAGCATGGCCAGAGACAGGCTGTTACCGCGCTGATGCCAGGCGTTGACTTCGTAATCGAGGCGTTCGCTCCACGCCGCACGGTTGGGCAAGCCGGTGAGCGGATCGATCAAGGCCTTCTGGCGCTGCACCTCCAGGTGCTCGCGGTAGCCCTGGGCTTCCTGCTCCATATGGGCCACGCGTTCAGCCAGGCCTTTGAGGCGTGCGGCCACTTCCTGTTCGCGCAGGTCACGCTGTTGCTGGTGTTCATCCATGGTGCCAAGCAAGCCTTCAAGATGGCTTTCGAGCACTTGCTTGAGGCTGTCCAAGTCGGCGGCATCCTGCACGCTGCTTTGCAGGCCGTCGACCTGCTCACGAATCTGCGTGTCCAGCTCCCGTGCGGCCAGGCTGCTGTCGGCGTGGCCCTCGCTGGCGACTTGCAGATGGCCCTGGAATGCCTCGAGACGCTCGTTGAGCTGCTTGAGATAAGCCTCGAACTCATGCTGGCCACTGTCGGTGATCGCCAGCATCAGCACCGCCAGGTCATCGAGGATCGGCAGCAGTTCGTACCAGTTCAAGCCGTGGGCGAGACGCTCACGCATTGCCTCGGCCTGGGGTTGGTGACGTTCGGGCAGGGAAAGATCTTCCAGCAGGCCGAGTAAAGTGCCTTCAATGTGTTTGGCCACCGAGCTGTAGGACGGTTCAGGCGAATCGGGCAGGGCGTAGGTGCCGTCCGGTTGCAGCTCGTCGGGCTCGGGGCTTTCCTGCACGGGTGGTAGCGACAGGCTGCCGATGCGGGTCTCATCCGGCGTTTCGACTGGAACCGGCGGCGGTTCGATAAAGGCGGCGAGTGCGCTTTCGTGAGCAGGCTCCGCAACTGGCGGCGCCTGCACGTCGGGTTCAGGTAGTTGCGCAGGCGCCGCAATCGACGGCAGCTCTGGAGCGTCGAATACCGGCGTTTCGCTGGCGACCTCTTGCACTTCGGCCACTGCAACAGGCACAGGCTTCAAGGGTGGCAACGGCGCAAAGGCACGCAAGGCTTGGGTCAATTCTTCCGATTGCCCAGGTTCTTCCGGTTTGGGTGTGGGTTTGGGCGCTGCGGGCGTTGGCGGTGCCGATTGCGCTGCTGGCAGTGGCTCGGCATCAACAGGAGGCGCTTCACTGGCGGCCTCTTTACTGCCAAACAGACGTTGCAACAGTCCCGGCCCTGGGCGTGTGGTTTCGCCATCCGGCTCCAGATTATTCAGCGCCTGCCCCTGTAGGCTGCTCAGCTCACTGAGCAGCAGCGGTATCTCCCGCGCTTGTGCCACGCGACCATCGAGTTGCTTGGCGAAGGTTTTCAGCGGACGAGCCACCTCGCGGGGCAGCGGCAGCTTTTGCAACTGGGTGACCAAGGCGGTGAGCGCAGTGCTGATCTGGTCGACGCGGGTTTCGCGGCGTTGCTCCGAATCCAGCACGGCCTTTTCCAGGCGCGGCAGTAAAGCGGCGAGAGCAGCGTCCATGTCGTCCGTGCGCACAACATCGCGCATTTCCTTCATGCATTGATCGACGGCGCGGTCAGTCCCTTCAGCGGCCAGCGTGCTGCGCACCAGCCCGCGGCGCAGCAAATCGAGGCGGGCGGCCCAGCGGCGTTCGAGTTTGTCTTGTTGCTCGATGCTTTGGAGGTATTTCTCTTTCCAGCGCTGGGCGTCGTCGCTCATGCAAGGGGTCCGCGAGGGCCTGGGCTCAACGCGGGTAATGCATCAGCCGTGAGCGAGCCCGGCAGACGAATCTCTACCGCGACCGGCAGGTGATCGGAAATGGGCTGCGCCAGCACCTGCACACTTTCCAGTGTGAGGCTTGGGCTGAGCAGGATATGGTCAAGACAGCGCTGCGGGCGCCAGCTGGGAAACGTGGCTTCGACTTGCGGCGCCAGTAACCCCAGGTCGCGCAGCGGAGAATTCTGCAGCAGGTCGTTGGCATGGGTGTTCATGTCACCCATGAGCACCTGGTGCTTGTAGTTGCCAATCAATTCACGCACGTAGGCCAGTTGCAGGTTGCGCGTACGCCCCCCGAGGGCCAGGTGCATCATCACCACCACCAGGGCTTCCGGGCCTTCGCCAAAACGCACAAGGATCGCCCCGCGCCCTTTGGGGCCTGGCAAGGGGTGATCTTCAATGGCAGTGGGTTTGAGACGGCTGAGCACGCCGTTGCTGTGCTGTGCCAGGCGCCCTAGATTACGGTTGAGTTGCTGATACCAGTACGGAAAAGCACCCAACTGAGCCAGGTGTTCCACCTGGTTGATATAGCCGGAGCGCAGGCTGCCGCCGTCGGCTTCCTGCAGGGCGACCAAGTCGAAGTCGCTGAGCAGGTCGCCGATTTTCTGCAGGTTACCGGTACGCCCCTTGTGGGGCAGCAGGTGCTGCCAGCCACGCGTGAGGTAGTGCCGATACTTTTCGGTACTGTTGCCCACCTGGATGTTGAAACTGAGCAGGCGCAAGCGGCTGTCTGCCGGCAGGCCCGTGGACTCCAGGTGATGCTCGTTGACCTGCGGCTCATGCAGGCCAACGACACGCTCGGTACCCCAGCGGCGCATGGCGAGCCCCTTACTTGGCAGCGCGTTCTTTGGCAATCAGCTGGTCAGCAACGTTCAGGGTCGCTTCAGGACCACCGGTGCTGCCCAGGTCGAAACGGTATTTGCCGTTGACGATCAGGGTTGGAACGCCTTGCACGCCGTACTTCTGCGCGAGTTCCTTGGCCTGTTTGATCTGGCCCTGGATAGCGAAGGAGTTGAAGGTCGCCAGGAACTTGTCCTTGTCGACACCCTGAGTGGCAACGAAGTCAGCCATTTCGTCCGGCTTGGTCAGGCGCTTGCCTTGTTTCTGGATCGCTTCGAAGACAGCGTTGTGGACCTTGTGCTCAACACCCATGGCTTCCAGGGTCAGGAACAGCTGGCCGTGGGCGTCCCATGGGCCACCGAACATGGCGGGAATGCGACGGAAGTTAACGTCCTTGGGCAGCTTTTCAGCCCATGGGTTGATAGTCGGCTCGAAGGCGTAGCAATGCGGGCAGCCGTACCAGAACAGCTCCACCACTTCGATCTTGCCCGGCACTGCAACGGGAACCGGGTTAGCCAGCTCAACATAGGTTTTACCGGCTTCAAGCGGCACATCGGCAGCTTGTGCGGTCATGCCGAAGAGGCTGGCAGTGACGAGAGCGGCGCTGAGGATCAGATTACGCATGCTTTACTCCTGGACAAATAAAGTCGCCTCACGCGACCTTTGTTGTGACAGGTCTACGCGGACATGAGTTCGTTAGTGTAACGGCAGCGGCCACAAAAAAGGGCGGCCTAAGCCACCCTTTTTATGCTTGCATCGCGGGATTAATCGAGCGTTAACGCCCAGCCCCGTCAGTGCAGGCCCTGGATATAACTGGAGAGGGCTGCGATGTCTTCGTCGCTCAGCTTGCGAGCGATGGTGCGCATGGTCATCGCGTCGCCATCGTTGGCCCGGCCGGCTTCTTCCTTGCGAAAGTCGGTCAACTGCTTGGCGATGTAGGTGGCGTGCTGGCCGCTCAGGCGCGGGAAGCTGGCAGCAGCGTTGCCTGCGCCATTGGGCGAGTGGCAACCGGTGCAGGCAGGCAAGCCTTTTTCCAGGTTACCGCCACGGAACAACTGCTCTCCGCGGGCGACCAATTTAGGATCGGCAGCTCCCACGCTACCCTTCTGGCTGGCAAAATACGCCGCGAGGTCCGCCAGGTCCTGATCGTTGAGATTGGTTAGCATGCCGGTCATTTCCAGCACCGTGCGCTTGCCGCTCTTGATGTCGTGCATCTGCTTGCTCAGGTAACGTTCACCCTGGCCGGCCAGTTTGGGGAAGTTCGGCGCCGGGCTGTTACCATCCGGCCCGTGGCAGGCACCACACACGGCGGCCTTCGCTTGACCGGCAGTGGCATCACCTTTGACGGGGCCCTCTGCAGCGACGGCAGCGCCTGTGATGCCCAAGGTCAACAGCAGACTCACGATCAGTTTGTTCATCAGCTAATCCAACTACGGCTAAGGGTTTAAGAGTTATCTACCGGGTTTACTCACCATCACATCAGTGACGGCCTGGTAATCCTCAGTACTGCAGTCCATGCACAAACCACGCGGCGGCATTGCCTTGAAACCCTGGGTCACGTGCTGCGTCAGCCTGACCATGCAAACTCGGTTGATCCTGTGTAGCCTGAGCGCCGTAAAGCGGAATCAGGGCAGCAGAAGCGAGCAACCGTCGGTCCATACATCGACCTTTTCAGGGTTTGAGAGCGTTTTGCGTTCTAATGCGCAATAAAGGTCTTTCGCTCCCGTGAACTTCATCCTTCGCTGGGACAAAGCACACACAAAATCTGCGGCATTATATACTGGCGCTACTGAAACGGAAACGACACCGCTTGCCGCACCCTTTCTCGGCACCGCCCACATCGGAAATCTCATGCAACTCAAGAACCCCATCCTCGGCCTGTGCCAACAGTCCACCTTCATGCTCAGCGCCGCCAAAGTGGACCAATGCCCCGATGACGAGGGCTTTGAAGTCGCCTTTGCCGGCCGTTCCAACGCCGGTAAATCCAGCGCACTGAACACCCTGACCCACGCCAGCCTGGCGCGCACCTCGAAAACCCCGGGCCGCACGCAACTACTCAATTTCTTCAAGCTAGACGATGATCGGCGTCTGGTCGACCTGCCGGGCTACGGTTATGCAAAAGTACCTATCCCGCTGAAGCTGCACTGGCAGCGTCACCTCGAGGCTTACCTGGGCGGTCGCGAGAGTTTGAAGGGTTTGATTCTGATGATGGATATACGTCATCCAATGACCGACTTCGACTTGCTGATGCTCGACTGGGCTGTCGCCAGCGGCATGCCGATGCACATTTTGCTGACCAAGGCCGACAAGCTCACCTACGGTGCAGCCAAGAACACCCTGCTCAAAGTGCAGTCCGAAATCCGTAAGGGTTGGGGCGACACCATCACCATTCAGCTGTTCTCCGCCCCCAAGCGCATGGGTCTGGAAGAGGCTTACACCGTACTGGCCGGCTGGATGGAATTGGCGGACAAGGGCACAGAAATCGCCGAATAACTTTTCTGCGGGCAAAAAAAACCCCGGACTTCTTTTGGGGAGGGGAAGTTCGGGGTTCAAGTTCCGGACCGCTAGGGCGGGGTCCGGAATTATCTGCCAACACTTAACACAACATAGGAGCATTGAAGGGCTTCACCACCCATTCAGTAACTCTGAGTGGCAGTTCACAGGTTAAGTTCCGACAGGCTCAAAAAACTATTGGAAATAACTGACCGCGGTTTGCGCTCTAAACCGCCTCGCCACCGCGCAATGTGATGGCGAAGCCGCAGAATCAGTGCGCCTCGTCCCAGTTATCGCCTACGCCTACGTCCACCACCAAAGGCACGTCCAACTGCGCCGCCGCGCTCATATGCTCGCGAATCTTCTCGCTGACCTGCGCGACCAAGTCTTCGCGCACCTCCAGCACCAATTCGTCGTGCACCTGAAGGATGACCTTGGCATCCAGGCCCGACTCAGTCAGCCAGTTATCCACCTGCACCATGGCTTTTTTGATGATGTCCGCCGCCGTGCCTTGCATCGGCGCGTTGATCGCTGTGCGTTCGGCCGCCGCGCGCTCCTGGGGCTTGTTGGAGTTGATGTCCGGCAAGTACAGGCGTCGCCCGAAGAAGGTTTCGACATAGCCCTGATCCGCCGCCTGGGCGCGGGTGCGCTCCATGTATTCGCGCACCCCTGGATAGCGGGCGAAGTAAACATCGATGTAAGCCTTGGCGGTCTTGGTATCGACGCCGATGTCCTTACCCAGCTTCTGGGCGCCCATACCGTAAATCAGGCCGAAGTTAATCGCCTTGGCGCTGCGGCGCTGGTTGGACGTGACCTCATTCAACTCGACCTTGAACACTTCGGCCGCCGTGGCCGTGTGTACGTCCAGGTCATTGCGGAAGGCGTTCATCAAGCCCTCGTCCTTGGACAAATGCGCCATGATCCGCAGCTCGATCTGCGAATAGTCCGCCGCCAGCAGCTTGTAGCCCTTGGGCGCGACAAACGCCTGGCGAATGCGCCGCCCCTCGGCGGTGCGCACCGGGATGTTCTGCAAGTTCGGATCGCTGGAGGACAAGCGCCCGGTCGCCGCGACGGCCTGATGGTAAGACGTATGAATACGCCCGGTACGGGGGTTGATCTGTTCCGGCAGGCGGTCGGTATAGGTACTTTTGAGCTTGCTCATGCTGCGGTACTGCATGAGTACCTTGGGCAGCGGGAAATCATCTTCGGCCAGTTTGGCCAGCACTTCTTCAGCCGTGGAGGCCTGGCCCTTGCCGGTTTTTTTCAGCACCGGCATGCCAAGCTTTTCGTAGAGAATCGCCCCAAGCTGCTTGGGCGAACCCAGGTTGAATTCTTCACCGGCGATCTCGTAGGCCTGGCGCTCCAGCTCAACCATCTTGTTACCCAGCTCGATGCTCTGGATGCCGAGCAGGTCCTTGTCTACCAGTGCGCCCTGGCGCTCGATGCGGGCCAGCACCGGCACCAGCGGGATCTCGATGTCCGTCAGCACACTGGCCAGGCTCGGGATCGCTGCCAGTTGCGCGTAAAGGTACTGATGCAGGCGCAAGGTCACATCAGCATCTTCGGCCGCGTAAGGGCCGGCTTGCTCAAGGGCGATCTGGTCGAACGTGAGTTGCTTGGCGCCTTTGCCGGCGATGTCCTGGAAGCTGACCGTGTCGTGGTCCAGGTACTTCTTCGCCAGGCTGTCCATATCGTGCCGCGTCGCGGTGGAGTTGAGCACGTAGGATTCGAGCATGGTGTCGAAGGCGATGCCGCGCACGGTAATGCCCTGGGCAGGGTCGCCACCAATGGCGCAGTTGGCCAGGATGTTCATATCGAACTTGGCGTGCTGGCCCACCTTGAGTTTGGTCGGGTCTTCCAGCAGCGGTTTCAGGGCCAGCAGCACGGTGTCGCGATCCAATTGATCCGGCGCGCCGATATAGGAATGGGTCAGCGGGATGTAGGCGGCTTCATGAGGCTGCACAGCAAACGAGACCCCGACCAATTGCGCCTGCTGGGCGTCGATGCCGGTAGTTTCGGTGTCGAAAGCAAACAACGGCGCATCGTGGAGTTTTTTCAGCCACACGTCGAAGGTGGCCTGGTCCAGAATGGTGGTGTAAACGGCCTCTACCGGTACCGATATAACAGCCTCGACCGGCATTTCGGCGGCAGGCGCAACTTCGCTCGCCGATTTGAGCTCGACACGCTTGGCATCGCGCTGGATCTCGTCGTACCAGCTTTTGAACTCAAGCAGCGTGTACAGCTCCAGCAGCTTTTCGCGATCCGGTTCGATCAGGTGCAAATCATCCAACCCGATATCCAGCGGCACATCGATCTTGATCGTCGCCAACTGATAAGACAGGAATGCCATCTCCTTATGCTCTTCCAGCTTGGCCGGCAGGGTCTTGGCCCCACGGATAGGCAGGGTCGGCACAATATCCAACTGCTCATAAAGCTCTTTGAGGCCGCCATTGACCCCCACCAGCAAGCCGGAGGCGGTCTTGGGGCCAATGCCCGGAACGCCGGGAATGTTGTCGGACGAATCTCCCATCAACGCCAGATAGTCGATGATCTGCTCCGGAGCGACGCCGAATTTCTCCTTAACGCCCTCAATGTCCATGGAGCTACCGGTCATGGTGTTGACCAAGGTAATGTGCCCGTCCACCAGCTGCGCCATGTCTTTGTCACCGGTCGAGATCACCACCGGGCGGCTGGCGGCCGCGCTGCTGCGGGCCAGGGTGCCGATCACGTCATCGGCCTCCACACCCTCGACGCACAGCAACGGGAAGCCAAGAGCGATCACGCTTTGATGCAGCGGCTCGATCTGCAGGCGCATGTCATCGGGCATGCTCGGGCGGTTGGCTTTGTATTCGGCGTACATCTCATCGCGAAACGTCCCACCCTTGGCGTCGAAAACCACCGCAAATGGGCTGTCCGGGTACTGCTTGCGCAGGCTTTTGAGCATGTTCAACACGCCCTTGACCGCACCGGTGGGCAGGCCTTTGGAGGTGGTCAGCGGTGGCAGCGCGTGGAAGGCGCGATACAGATAAGAAGAACCGTCCACCAGGACGAGGGGCGCTTGGCTCATGAGCAGGATCAACCTTTTCGGCGGGTCAGGCGCTAGAATAGCCGGACCAATGAAAACAAAGGGACAAGGTTATCATGCGTACATTCAATCGCCTGCTGTTGACCGGTTTGATTGCACTCGCTCCGATGGCTGCCATGGCGGCAGACGATGCCCCTTCGGCAGACCCGGAAGTTACCATTCGCACGGAAGGCGACAAAACCATCCAGGAATACCGCCAAAACGGCTTCCTGTACGCAATCAAAGTCACCCCGAAGGGCGCACCGCCGTACTTTCTGGTACGTGCGGACGGCACCGACGCGAACTTCATCCGCTCTGACCAGCCGGATATGCTGATCCCGTCATGGAAGATCTTCGAATGGAAATGATTTCTTAATTTTAACCGGCGCTGCCCACCGCAGCGCCCGTAACGGCAGTTTTAACCATGTCTGTGTTCACCCCCCTGGCTCGGCCCGAGCTGGAAACCTTTCTCGCCCCTTATGGGCTCGGCCGCCTGCTTGATTTCCAGGGGATTGCCGCCGGCAGCGAAAACACCAATTTCTTTATCAGCCTGGAGCAGGGCGAGTTCGTCCTGACCCTGGTTGAGCGTGGCCCGGTGGCAGAAATGCCGTTCTTCATCGAACTGCTCGACGTGCTCCACGACGCCGACCTGCCCGTGCCGTACGCCCTGCGCACCACCGACGGCATCGCTTTGCGCGAACTCAAGGGCAAACCGGCCTTGCTGCAACCACGTCTGGCGGGCAAGCACATCAAGGAGGCCAATGCGCAGCATTGCGCCCAGGTTGGCGAACTGCTCGGCCACCTGCACCTGGCCACCCAAGGCGAAAAGGTACTTGAACGCAAGACCGACCGCGGCCTGGAGTGGATGCTCAGCGAGGGCGCGCAGCTTATTTCGCACCTTAACGAGGCCCAGCAACGCCTGTTGCGCGATGCGCTGGCCGAGATCGACGCCCACAAGGCCGACATCCTCGGCCTACCACGGGCGAATGTGCACGCCGATCTGTTTCGCGATAACGCGATGTTTGAAGGCACGCACCTGACGGGCCTGATCGACTTCTACAACGCCTGTTCGGGGCCGATGCTCTACGACGTGGCCATCGCCTTGAATGACTGGTGCTCGGATGCCGAGGGCGTGATTGACGGCCACCGTGCCCGGGCGCTGCTGGGCGCTTACGCAGGGCTACGAGCGTTTACCGCGAAGGAAGCCGAGCTATGGCCGACCATGCTGCGCGTGGCGTGCGTGCGGTTCTGGCTGTCGCGGCTGATCGCGGCCGAGTCATTTGCCGGGCAGGATGTGTTGATTCATGACCCGGCTGAGTTCGAGCACCGCTTGGCGCAGCGTCAGCAGGTCACGGTCCACCTGCCGTTCGCACTTTAAGACACCGACTCGGTCAATGTGGGAGCTGGCTTGCCTGCGATAGCGGTATCGACTGAGCCAACGCTATCGCGGCATAGGTATCTACACAACTTCGGTACGACGCTAAACCTGTGGCGAGGGAGCTTG
>NZ_JASBQZ010000043.1:0-42133 GCF_029960685.1 Pseudomonas sp. AL10 | reverse complement strand
CGAAGCCATGGCCGTGTGGGACGCAATCCTCAAATCCGTACGCATCCGCTACGGCGCGGTCGCGCCCAGACCGGACCCTGAGGCCAACATTCGCGGCCCCCGTGTCAAGGAGGCTGCTGAAAGCAAACGCATCCTCCATGAATTCATCGCCAGCTTTGAAAACCCAAGCCATGTCCCTGGGCGTGGTTCAGCGGGAGCAACAGGGATGCGTTCACCGTGTGTAAGCAACGAACTCTAAAAAAGCGTTAGGAGCAATTCATGAAAACAGTCTGGGGTTACCTCAAACGCTGGGGCCTGCCGGTGCTGCGCCAATTCAACCAGGCATGGCCGGTGTTGGTGCTGTTGGGGGTGATGTTCTTGCTGGTCGCCATCTGGTGGCTGGGCCCGCAGTGGACGTGGCGTGAGCGCCAACCGTTGGCCGAGTGGGCGATGCGGGTCTCGGCCAGTGTGGCGGTGATCGTGGTGCCGCTGCTGATCTGGGCGTGGCGCGTGCGCGAGCGTTATCAGCGTTTGCAGGTTGAACGCCAGCATGAGGCTGCCGTGCAAGCCGACCCTTGCTTGCCTTATATCGAGGCTCAAGAGCGGGCGTTGGACCGCAGCCTGGGCAGCCTGCTGAATAACATGGAGCGCCGTCGTTCGCTGTATCAACTGCCGTGGTACCTGGTGCTCGGTGAGGAAAATGCCGGCAAGACCAGCCTGATCACCCGCTCCAACCAGAGCTTTTCGTTGTCTCATGTGACCAAGGCTGGGGTCAGGGCTCAGGAAGAGCAACTGGCCTACCCGGTGGATTGGTGGATCGGGGACGAGGCGGTGTTGATTGACCCACCGGGTGAATTTCTCAGCCACCCGGATTCACCGGCTGAAAACGTCGAGCAGCAGGGCAAGTTCAAGCCGGTGCTGCCCACCGGCACTCATGCGCGCCTTTGGTCGCACCTGCTCGACTGGCTGACGCGTAACCGCAGCCGTCGGGCATTGAACGGCGTAGTGCTGGTAATTGATATACAGGTCTTGTTGGCGCAACGTCCCGAACAACGCAAGGCCCACGCTAACCTGCTGCGCACCCGGCTGTTTGAGCTGACGCGGCAATTGGGCACGCGCTTGCCGGTGTACGTGACGCTGAGCAAGTTTGACCTGCTGGAAGGCTTCGAAGAGTTCTTCGCCAGGTTATCGCGCAGTGGTCGCGAAGACCTGCTGGGCTTCACGTTCAGCCTGGACGCGGTGGATGATTTTGATGCCTGGCTGGCGGAGCTGACGCGTCAGTATCAAGCCTTTGTTGATTGCCTCTGCGAACAGGTTTTCAACAGCACCCGGGAGGCGCGCACGTTGGATGAGTGTGATCGCTTGCAGGCGCTGATGCATCAGATGGCGGGCTTGCGCCGCGCGTTGTTTGGTTTCCTGACTGAAATGCTTGGCAGTGATCGGTTCACCACACCCGCGTTGGTGCGCGGGCTGTATTTTTCCTCGGTGTTGCAGCAGGGCACTCTGAGCAATGCTTTCATCAAAGAAGCAGGGCAGGCGTATCAACTGCCGCCACCGCCACCGGAGGTCAAACCGGCCGGTGGCACGACCATCTACTTTGCCCAGCAACTGTTCCAGCGGGTGATCTACCCCGAAGCGGGGCTGGCGGGCGACAACATCAAGGTGGCCCGCAGCAAGCGTCGGCTGTTGATCGCGGGGTTCAGCGTTGCGTCCCTGGGATGTTTGGTGACCATCGGCACCTGGCAGTTTTACTTCAATATCAACCGCGACAAGGCGGCCAACGTATTGGCCAAGAGCCAGGAGTTCAGTGAGCGGGATATCGACGCCAAGGTCGACCCCACCGGGCGCAACCTGTTGCTGCCCCTAGACCAGATCCGTGATGCGGTGCTGGTCTATGGCGACTACCGCCAAGCCTGGCCGTTGCTGTCGGACATGGGCTTGTACCAGGGCAGGGCGATTGGCCCCACCGTGGACGAAGCCTACCTGAATCTGTTGTCCAAGCGCTTCCTGCCGGCGATTGCCAGCGGTGTGCTCGACGCCATCAACGCGGCGCCCGCCGGTAGCAACAAGCAACTGGCGGCCTTGCGCGTGTACCGTATGCTCGAAGAGCGCCCCAACCGCCGTGCGGCCATCGTCGAAGAGTGGGTTGCCAAGCAATGGCAGCGTGCCTATCCCGGTCAGGGCCAGCTGCAGGCTGATCTGATGGGGCACCTGGGCTACGCGCTGAAATACGCCGATGCCGACCTGCCGCACTACCGCGAACGCATTACCCAAGTGCAGCAGCAACTGCGCCAGTTGCCCATGGCCGAACGGGTCTATATGAGCCTCAAACAGGACGCTCTGGAACGTTTGCATCGCCCGTTGGACCTGCGCAACGAGATCGGCCCGGCATTCGATATCGTTTACCGTCCGCTGAACACCGATCAAGCGGGCAGCAGCCTGCAATTGCCGCCGCTGCTCACCGCCAAGGGCTTCAAGGACTATTTCGAACCGGGCACCGAGGGCATCATCGAACTGGCAATGATCGACCAGTGGGTACTGGGCGAACGACAACGTCTGGACTACTCCGCCGAAGACCGCAACGTGCTGACCCAGCGTATCCGCGCCCTGTACAGCGCCGACTACGTGGACAGCTGGCGGCGGGCGTTGAACCAGTTTGCAGTGACCGACTTCGACGACCTTAGCCACGGTGTGGCGGTATTGGAGCAAGTCACCGGCCCGGCCGCGCCGCTACGACGCTTGCTGGAAACCCTGCGCGACAACAGTGTGATCTACCCGACCGTGCCCTTGGCTGAAGGGCAAGCGCCGCTCAAGCTGGACAAGGTGTCTGAGGGGCAACAACAGGCGGCCGGGATTCGGCGCGCATTCTCCAGTCTTTCAGAACTGATCAACGCACGAGGCGACCAGCCGTCTTACTACGAAGAAACCCTGCGCTCGGTCAGCGCCGTCTATGACTACGCCAAAGCCGTGCACGACAATCCCGACCCCGGCAAAGCCGCCCTTAAAACCGTGCTTAACCGCTTCTCCCTGGGCGGCGCCGACCCCATCGCCAACCTGCAACGTGTTGCCGTGGGCCTGCCCGAACCGCTGAACCAGCAAGTCAAAAAGCTTGCCGACCAGACGTCTCAGGTACTGGTGATTGCCGCTCTGCGCGAGCTGGAGAAACGCTGGGACAGCGAAATCTACAGCTTCTACCGCGAGCGTCTGGCGGGCCGCTATCCGTTCAAGGCCAGTGGCGAGGATGCGTCGCTGGATGATTTCGAGGCCTTCTTCGGTCCACAAGGACGCTTGCAGCAATTCCACGATCAGTACCTGAACGTGTTCCTCAAAGACAACCTCGATGCGCTTTACTCCGACAGCCTTGGCGGCTACCTGGTGCGCAGCGATGTGCTGGAACAGCTGAAAAAAATCGAGCGCATCCGCGATACCTTCTTCAACCATCGCGGCCACCTCGCGGTGCAACTCACCATCGAACCTCTGGCCCTGAGCGCCACCCGCCTGAGCAGCATGCTCAGCGTCGACGGCCAGCTTATCCCGTACCAACACGGCGCCCCGCAACGCATCGGGCTGGTCTGGCCCAACAGCCTGGGCAACACCAACGGCAGCCAACTGACCCTGGTGCACAGCACCGGCAACACCGCCAGCCTGAGCTATCGTGGGCCGTGGTCGCTGTTCCGCCTGCTCAGCCGTGGGCACCTCAATGGCCGCACCGACACCAGCGTGGACCTGACTTTTTCTGTCGCCGATGGGTTGATGCGTTATCGGATTGGGGCAGAGAAGGCTAATAACCCGATTACTCAGCGCAGTTTTGAAGGGTTTGTGTTGCCGAGGACCCTGCTTGAAGAGCGCCAGACGAAGAGAGACCCAAGCAAGGTTGGAAGTGTCGCCGCAACCGCTATCAGCGATGAGCGTCCATAAGTCAGCGATCACACACCACCCGCTCGACACGCACCGTTTTCAGTGTCATTTGTATTTCGAATGTACCGGGTAAGGCCTTGCAGCAATTGGGAGAAACGTTGGGCATAGATATCCCCCTGCGATGGAAGCAGCCAAGTGCTGTTGATTTCCAGCTGAACGCTGGGAACGCCAAGAGAGGAGGCAAATCGTGTGAGCGTATGATGCTTGGCGGCAGGGAAGTAGTCGTCTGAGAAGTTGCGAAGCCCTTCCTTGCGCAACGCTTTGCGCAAGGAAGGGACGATATCCGTGCGGCCCAGCAACGACGCCCCTTCCATGGTGCCAAAGTCGACATCGTAGGGGCGCGAGGTGCTGCTGCCGTGGAGGTCAATCAATAGCTTGGGCTTGTGCTGTTTGATCAGCTCGGCGACTTCGGCCTTGAAGGCATTGTCGTCGTAGTAGTTGGGGTCGGATGGGCTGCGGTATTGGGTATAAATGACCGTTGCGCAGGTTAAGGTATTGAGCAGTTTGGCCAGCGCCGCCGTGCCTGCGCCGTCGGAAAAACGATAGCTGCCTTCTCGATAGGGCTTCGTGGCGTGGGGCGCGGTGATGAGGACGGGCGTACTGCCTTTGAGGACGGCATACCAAGCGGTGTCGGTGGGGGCGGCTGTGGCACTTTGAGCCTCGATCGCTGTTTCAATCGTTATCGCTTCTTGTATCTGCGACGGCTCGATGAGGGCGCGTTCTGCCTGTGCCACTCCCATGGTAGTGAGCAAGCCGATCGCCAGCGTTACGCTGATGGCGCGTGGGCGCAAGTTCATGAGGAGATGCTCAGGCCGGGTGTGGCCGCAGTTTTTTGGTGATGCGCGCGCACCCTGTAA
Source organism: Pseudomonas sp. AL10 (assembly GCF_029960685.1). Taxonomy (NCBI): domain Bacteria; kingdom Pseudomonadati; phylum Pseudomonadota; class Gammaproteobacteria; order Pseudomonadales; family Pseudomonadaceae; genus Pseudomonas; species Pseudomonas sp. AL10. Next base: position 37,379 of record NZ_JASBQZ010000043.1, on the reverse strand, counting down.
TTTGGTTGAACTGCACGTAATGGGCTTGCGCCGTCCATTCCTCGACCAGGATCAAATACTCGGCCGGCGGATTGATCTGGCGCAGATAACCGCACAGCAGGCGTGTGCGTCGCGCGTTCATCGGCTGCTTTAGTGTCAAGATGACGTTGTCTGCGGCACGGCATTCAGTGATCTCCATGACTGAGCCCCTCATCGAGTGCTGGCGGCAAACGTGCTGGCCCAGTATCAGAGGCTGGGGATTCTCGCCGCGTGGCGTTCATTCTCAGATGAGGCGTTGCAGGCGTCTACTGTCATACTTGACAGTCCTTTAGTCGGTTGTGCACTGCCGTGACCCATTCCTCGACGTAACGGGCGTTAAATGATTCAGAGGCACAGACCGTCGACTACGTGCGCTCAGCTTCAAGTAACAGCGGGCTGCCTCACCTTGCGACTTAACCCCGGTGTCTTGCCCGTAATACGCTTGAATGCGCGACTGAAAGCGGCTTGGGATGTATAGCCCAAGCGCTGTGCTACCTCTTCGATCGGCAGCCTTTCGAGGGTCAGCCACTGGCTTGCGAGCCGCATTCGCAGTTCGGTGACATAGCGCAGCGGCGTCATGCCAATCGTCACCTGGAAGCGGTCCGCGAAGGCCGAGCGTGAGGTGTTGCATTGCGCTGCCAATTGCGCAACGGTCCAGTCGCGGCCCGGTTGTTGATGGAGCGCTAGCAGTGCACCGGCCAAGCGTGGATCGCGTAAAGCGGCGACCAGGCCAGAGGCATTCCCGCAGGCACACTCCACCCAGCCGCGAACGATCATGGCGGCCACCACGTCGGCCAACCGCGCGAGGATACCGGCGAAGCCCACACGTGCGGCGCTGACTTCGCGCTCCATGGTGGTCAGAATAGGCACCAGCCCGGGGTAGCGCTGGCCGCCGGCATCAATCAACATCAGGCCCGGCATCAGTTTGCCGAGGCCATGGATGCTGCCCAGTTCAAACTCCATACAACCACTGAACAAAATGGTGCTCGGCGTTGGGCTGGCATCGGTTGCGGTGTGCACCGCGCTCACGGTGTCACCGAGGGGGACGCTGTCTAGACGTTCGATGTCCTGAACAGGTGCGTCCGCATGGGAATACAGTTGATGGGCCGCGCCATGGGAGATGAACACGGCGTTGCCGGCAGACAGCGCGTAGGTGGTGCCGTCCTCCATTCGCAGTACCGCGTTGCCGACGGCCATGAAGTGGAACCAGGCATGCCCAGGTTTTTCAGCGAAGCCCAAACCGAAACTCGGACTGGTTTGTATACGCCGGTATTCGACGCCACGCAGGCGCATGCCGCGCAACAGCTCGTTGATGAGATCCGAGGCAAGAGCAAACTGTTCTGCAGACATTGTTCAGGTGTTTTAGTCAAAAATGAGAGATTTTGGATCATAGATCATCCAGGTTCGCGCGCCTAGACTGCGGGTCGCCATGATGATTGGGAGATCCCTGTAATGACTGACTGTGTGTGTAATGCCGTATCCAACCGCCATCCCGACGCCTTCTCGGATGCAGAGCCTGCGGTCCCCGCGTGGATGGCCGTCTTCTCGCTGGCAATGGGCGTGTTCGGATTACTGACCGCGGAGTACCTTCCGGCCAGTTTGTTAACACTGATGGCGACTGATCTGGGCGTGTCCGAAGCACTGGCTGGCCAGGCGGTAACGGTGACAGCAGTGGTAGCGCTGTTCGCCGGTTTGTTGGTGCCAGGCCTGACCCGCAGCATCGACCGACGTTGGGTGTTGTTGGGGTTTTCCACGTTGATGGTTGCCTCCAATCTTTTGGTCGCCGTTTCTTCCAGCTTCGCGGTGCTGCTGTTGATGCGCATCTTGCTGGGGATTGCCCTTGGCGGGTTCTGGAGCATGGCTGCGGCGGTGGCGATGCGCTTGGTGCCAAGTGCGCTGTTGCCTCGGGCTCTTTCGATTATTTTCAGCGGTATTGCCATCGGGACGGTCGTTGCAGTACCGCTGGGCAGCTATCTGGGCGGGCTGTACGGCTGGCGCAGTGCGTTCTTTGCAGCGGCGGCGGTCGGCATGGTGACCCTGGCGTTTCAGTCATTGACGTTGCCGCGCCTCGCGCCGCGCCGGCCGGCACGTCTGCGCACGGTTTTGGACGTGTTGCAGCGCCCGGGCATCGCCATGGGGATGTTCGGTTGTGTGCTGGTGCACAGCGGCCACTTCGCGATGTTCACCTACGTTCGGCCATTCCTTGAAGGCACTACCGGCATCGGCCCGCAAGGGCTGTCGCTGATGTTGCTGGGCTTCGGGGTGGCGAACTTCGTCGGCACACTGTTGGCCGGCAAGTTGCTGGAGCGTCACCCGCTGGCCACTCTGGTGTTAATGCCTGTGCTGGTCGGGGTTGCAGCACTGGCGTTGGTGCTGTTGCCGCCCTCGTTGCCGGGGCAGGCGGTACTGCTGGCAATCTGGGGCTTGGCCTTTGGCGGTGTGCCGGTGGCGTGGTCGAACTGGGTCGCCAGCGCGGTACCTGATCAGGCGGAAAGCGCCGGGGGGATGGTGGTGGCCTCTGTGCAGTCCGCCATCGCCACGGGCGCCGCCGCTGGCGGTGCAGTGTTCAGCCTCGGTGGCAGCGCGGGCGTATTCATCGCGGCAGCGGTGCTGATGCTGCTGGCTGCGGTGCTGATTGCGCTGCGTGTTCGGGTCCCTTCTGTGCATGGCGTTCGCGAGTCCAAGCCCGCGTTGCACCTTTGATTCGTATTTTCAAACCGCCTCGACCTTCTCTAGAGCCCCCGCAAAGGCGGGGGCTCAAGGTTTGATGTTGATTGAGTTAGCCTGCCGACCAGACTATTACCCATACCTATCTATCCCATCCAACGATGATTCACTCCCTAGGCTGGCTGCTTCGACAGCTACCTTTGAAGAGTGACTTCATGCCTGAAAGCAATCCACTGTTACTGCCCTACGACCTGCCACCGTTCTCTGCCATCCGAGCAGAACACTTGGTACCCGCCATTGAGCAGATCATCACTGAAAGTCGCAACACCACCGCCACGATCATTGCCAGCCAGACGCCATTCCCCACCTGGGACGACCTGGTGCAAGCAGTGGAGGCGTTGGAGGCTCGCCTGGATGGCGTTCTCAAAATCATCGAGCTGCTTGACTCCCACCCCCAAGGGCCTGCATGGACGCTGGCATCACACCGCAGTTATGAGCTGGCCATGCAGTACAGGGTTGAGTTGGCCGGGAACAACGACCTGTATCAACTGCACCGACAACTTGCCGACAGCCCGATCGCGACCCTTTTCAATGAACAACGCCACAGCGCGTTGCGTAAAATATTGCGCAAGTACCACTTGGCTGGCCTTGATCTTTCTCCTGAAAAGCAGCGACGGCTGAAAGCGTTGAACCTGCAAATCGATGAATTCAGTCAGGAGTTCCTGCGTCGTGTGAGCGACTCCAGTGACGCATGGCGTAAGCACATTCAAGACAAGGCGCTGCTGAGCGGACTGCCTGACGCAGCCCTGGCACGCCTGGAGGTCGCGGCTCGGGACGCGGGCCTGGATGGATGGTTATTAACCCTTTCGAAGCAATCCTTTCAGGAGGTGATGAGCTACGCCGACCATAGAGCCTTGCGCCAGGAAATGATGCTGGCTTACTACAGCCGTGCGGTGGGCACGGGGCCTGACGCCATTGCCACTGACAATGAACCGGTTCTGACCGTGTTGCTCGACAGTCGTCACCAGAAAGCACAATTGCTGGGCTATGCCAACTTCGCCGAGCTGGCGCTGGTGGAACAAATGGCGGAGACGACCGATGAGGTCACTGCCTGTGTGCATCAACAGATTGATCAGGCACGCACGACATTTGCCCATGATGCACAACAACTGCAACGCTATGCCGCGCAACGGGGAGTCGATGCGCTAGAACCGTGGGATTACGACTTTTTCGCGGAAAAAATTCGCCAGGACGTGGCGGGTGTCTCCCAGGACGCAGTGCGCCTCTACTTCCCGTTGGAGACAGTGCTGCAACGCTTGTGCTCGTTCACCCAAACGCTGTTCGGCGTTGAGCTGATTGAACAAGCCACGGTCGATACCTGGCACCCGGATGTGCGGGTATTTGAACTCAGGGAGTACGCGCAGCCGATTGGACATTTGTTTATTGACCCTTATCGCCGCGTGGCGGGCGGCGAAATTGGCGCCGCCATGGGCTTGCGCAATCACCGAATGACTGCCGAGGGGCGCCCACAACGGCCCATAGCCGTGCTGCGCGGCCAGTTGCCACGACCTACGGCGGCCCAGCCTTGCTTGCTGGATCACCTGCAATTGAGGGTCCTATTGCATGAGTTCGGACACTGCCTGCAGCATCTGTTGTCCGCCGCCCCCTACCGGGCGATTTCGGGCATGGGCCAATTAAGCCACGATACGACGGAGTTCTTCGGCCTAGTGCTGGAGCAGTTCTGCCTTACGCCGTCGTTCCTGATCTATCTATCCGGGCATGTGCAGACGGGAGATCCCTTGCCTGACAAAATGGCGACGCAAATGAGCCGATTTGCTCATACCCAGACCAGTCAGGAAACCGCCAGTATTTTGCTCACGGGCCTCGTTGACTTCGAGTTGCACCGCACCTATGGCGACGGGCGCACACCGCATGAAGTATTCACCGACGCCAATGTTGAAGTCGGGCATTTGCAGTGGCCTGATGGCGCTCGTCCGATCAACAGTTTCGAACAACCGATGGGTAGCTATGGCGCCAAACTGTATTCCTACACGTGGTCCGGCGTTCTGGCCCGCCAGGCGTTTGAGCGGTTTGAGCGTGATGGCCTGTTCAACCCGCAGACCGGGAAAGCCTTCCGGGACGCGTTCATCACTGAGGGCGATACCGTTACTCTGTTGAGCGCACTTGCGCTTTTCCGGGGGGACGGCGCGGGATGTGTCGGGCATTCCACCGGGGTATGAAGCGCTGGTGCATATGTAGCCCCTGAGCTGAAACGTGGAACGCCAGAGTGATCTTCAGTAGCCAGTCCGGTATGGAGAGCATTCAATGAGCACCGACACCCCACCGTATTTTTTCAGCGAAACCCAAACTGATCGCACGCAACTGAGCGAGCGCCAACGCACCCGTAACTTTACCCTCAAGGACCTTGACTGGTTCGATTCCGTTTACCTGGCCACCGATGCTTTGCGCCAGGCACAAAAAGCACCGATGCACGTCCAGACCCTGCAGCTGAACGTGCTCGGTCAACCGGCTATTGAACTTGCAGGTGCATTCGTCATGAGCCCCGCCCCGGAAGGTGGGGTTATTCTCTATACGCCAGCGCGTGGTCTGGAAAAGCTGGAAAGCCATGAAGCACTCAAGACGCAACTGGGTTCGTGGCTCAAAGACGCGTCGCAGCGCCAAGCGTTGCTTGATTACCTTTCCATCTCCCAGCAACTAACCCTAACCCCCACTGCGACCCTGACGATTACCGCACACACCGTGGCCGGCGCTGTCTTCGAAGCACAACATACGACCCTCTCCAACAACCTGCTCGACAATGCCCGTTTGATGCGCGAGGAGCTGCTCAAACTGCCCAGTTTCACTTCGCTGCTGGATGAATACATTTGCACTGAGTTGGCGCAGTCTTTTACGGGGGGCGATCAGCACCACATCCAAGTGCAGAGTTATGTCATCGATGCATCCCGAAAATCAGGCAACTCTGATACGCCAACGCCCCGACATACGAACACCCGCTCCTTGAGCGAAACCGTGCTCAGGTATTTCGTCGCCAATGACTGGCCTGCCGGGGAGACCCGGCGCTATTACAACCCCCAGCAGCCTACTCGGGAAGCTGATGATCAGTTGCGTTGGGACGTATCAGTCCAAGGATTGGCCCGGGGCTTGAAAGTATATATGAAGCAACAGCCCAAGACATTTTGGGCGCTGCCGGCCGCCGCAGGGCTCTCACGACTACAACTTTTTACCCATGCTATGGCCAATGCCTTTTTCACGGTGGCGTTGGAGCAACAACAGCAAACTACGATTACGGTTGAGCAGCGTCTGCAACTACAGGCCTTGCCGCTCAAGGCTGCGCAGCCCGCGACAACGCTTGCTCCTGCGATCGATGTTGAAAAGGCACTGCTGAGTGAGCCTGAACAGGCCCCGGCCGAGCTGGCAGGCACACTCATCATCAGCAGTAACAAAAGCGACGATGGCTCGCCCTGGCTGCTCTATACCCCCCACCAGGGCCTGCAATCGTTTACCGAGTTGGGAGCACTCAAAACCCACCTGCTTGATGGTCTCAACCCGCGGCAGCATGCGGATGCCTGGAGATCACATCTATCCAGGCCGGAACGCTATGACGAAGTAGACCTGCTGGCTTGCGACGTCACCAAAGCCCCCATCACCGGGGTTATTTTCCAACGCATCATGGAGGGCATTGTCGAAAAACAAGGTCGCAATCTTGAATACGCCCTTGATCAGTATCGCCTTAGCCAGGGCACGATGGACCTCGACGCCCTGGTTGATCATGTGCTGGATGTGCGTGGCATGATTGACCCCACCTTACTGACCTTCGAACCCATGGGGCGTTGGAGTACCCAGTTGGCAGAGACCTGGACGGCGACGGTGACTGAACCCAGGATTCCACCAACGCTGGCTGCAATGCGCACAACTGTGCATTTACTCGAAAATGTCAGCGCCGAAATCGAACAACACCTATCGTTTCGCCCCTCGCTGGAGCGTTCCGTTATCACCTATCTTAATACCAAACTGCACGCCATCAAGCAGCAACACTTGCAGGCCGCGTGCCTCTCTGTACGCCAATACAGCAACCCTTCGAGTGACACTGACAAACCTCAACTGCTCTCATCGAGCAGTATGGTCGACTATTTTCTGGCGCGTTTATGTGGCGAAGCGGGCCCACTCATCGATCCGCTTAACACGCACGTCTATTCAACTGCTCCTGGCAAACCCGCCACCAAGGTCTCAGGCATGGACGCCACTGCCTTCAATACGTTGATCAACAGTGCAGTCGGTGGGTTTAAACAGTACCTGTGTAGAACCCACAGCGTGTCCCCCAACATGCAACCCTTGCTGAGAAAGGCAATGGAGATGGGCTTGACAGGGGAAGTGCAAGTCAGGCTCTGGAACAATGCTTTATTGCCTCTCGACTACGAAGTGCTTTTGACCGTGTTAGGTATTTACGCCAGAGACTTACGCACTGGCGTCAATGGGTTCCGCCCTGATGCGTTTTCTTTGCAGGTCGTACCGGCTGGGCAGAGTACCCCGCTGGTACTCAATAACTGTTTCGTGCTGACCGAGCGCGGTGGGCTTGACCCTCAATATTGCGGTCGCACGCTGCTATGGACACCCGAGTTGGGCCTGGAAAGTTTCCACTCATTGAGTCACTTCAAAGCAGAGCTGGACCGACGCCTGGCAATCCCGGACGAACGACAGGCTTTCCTGGCGAACCTGGCGCAACCGGATTGGGATTCACATCCGCGCTATGCGCTCAGTTCCCTTGAACTGATCGAGGATAACCTCGTCGAGCACTTGCAACGAACCTATGCTCAACAAAAAGACCGTGAGCTGACGCACATCCTGTCCATGAAACTGTCGGTCGAACAGTTGCGTAAGCTGTGGCAGGTTCAAGCCACACAAAACCTGGCGCCCACCAACGTGCAGCGTGCCATGGACATGGTCCGGGCCATGATCCTGCAACAGGGTTTGCAATGGTTCGGCAACGCCAGTGCTGTCGATCAACAGCTCTATGTCGAATTGTTGGAGCAGTATCGAAACAATGTCACCGACAATCAGGATTACCTGCACGGGATCGACTCCCTGGCTCAGTTCACGCGCAAGAAACTCCGCACTTTACTGAAGGCGCTTGATGTTCAGGACAGCGTCGCACCTGATGACGTCGAAGTCGGGCTACCGGTGCAGGGCAGTACACCTGCCCGCAATCAGTCGCTGCTGGACTATGCCTTGAGTCATCAATCGTATTGGAAGGATGAGGTGCCCCTCGTCGCCAGCACCGGGACAACGCCGCTGCCTGACACCCTGGATGGGCAGACGCTGAAAACGCGGACACAGGCGCTGAACATCAACGCGGCTTATCAAACGTACATCCAATCCGCATTGGGCTCTGCCAGCTCGGACTTTGCGCAACGCTCTACGCGATTCGCCAAGCAACTGCCGTGGCAACTGATGCAATACGCGCATGGCATGAGGTTGCAAGGCCAGCTTTCAGAGGCGGCCTTCGGGCTCATTCAACAGATCATGGACATGCCCGATGCGATCGCTCGTGCGACAGTGGTGGATGCCAACGCGATGATCCGCCCTTTGCAACTGCTGGTTGATGGAGGGAGGAAGACGATCAAGATCCCTGGGGTTTACCTGATCGGTCCCACCTCGGGTGACGAGGGGCCTCTAGTCCTTTATGCCCCCTATAGCCCAGGCTACACCCTTAAGGAATACACGGTGGAGGCCGCACTGCGTGCCGAGTTGACAGCCTCTGGTGCCTTACAACGTTGGGTTCGGCTGGTGGTCCCGGCCGTTGACCACGCGGCACTGACCAGCGCACTGGAGCAACCCCAAGCCAACACCACTCTCCAACTGGCATCCAACCCCATCACCGCGCCCTTGTTCAACCAGTTGTATACCGACAATGTCGAGCTGCTGACAACGCTGCTGGGCTGCCAAAAAACCGCTGATGCAGGCACCGCCTGGGAGACGGCCAAGGCCGTGTTCTCTGAGGGAGTGAAGCAGGCCATCGTGTTTTTTGCCGGAAAACTGGCTTACCCCTTGGTGGTCTGGCAGAGCTTCAAACTGTTCAAAGTATCTTCCGAAGAGCTGCAAAGCCACCAATGGCATGAGGCACTGGGGCATTTCATTGGAGGGGTTGCCTTGCTGGTCGGTTTGCGCGATTCCATGCCTCCCGTATCAGAGGGCGGCATGCCCCCGGCACCCGAGCCGATCCCGCCGCCTTCCACACCTGCGGCCTCTGTGGTGTCCTGGCCCGCGCTGGACATTACCGCTGCTTCCCGCACCCGGCTCCAGCGTTTCGAAGTCCTTGAACCGAGCTTGGCCAACCTGATCAAAGACACCTCACTCAACCTTTACCGATCGACCTCCAACCATTACTACGCGGCGGTGGCAGGGAAAGTGTTCCAAGTCATCAAGCATGGCCAGGGTTGGCGCATCATCGGTGATGGCGAAGTCGGTCCTGAGGTACAGCTCAACCCTCGACAACAGTGGATGCTCAGTAGCGCCGGCCCAGTGATGACGGGGCGACGCACACTTGCACGATTACTTAATCGCTTCTACTCCGAGCCATTTGCGCGCTCCAGTATGAATGTATTGGCCAGCGGGATGCGCGAGATACGAGCGCTTTACGCTCGGGAATCCTGGGTTATCACCGATGCACTTGCCTTGGCGACGTTTTATGCAAAGAACGCCCAGGAAAATTTGCGCCTGATCGCACAAACCCCCCTTGCTGCACCTGAGCTCGTTAAACAGATCAAAGCGTTTTTCGGCTTGCAGACGCTCGAGGTCGAACACCTTGAAAAAATTCAGGAGATCGTCGATACGGTCTGCACTGCGTTGATGGAGCCCTCACTGACCTCCTCGGACTCAACGCGATTTGTCATTGGCCGTTCGCGGTTGCCGGCTCTTCAGGGCGGGCACACGTTGATGGCCTTTACGATTGTCCCTGACCCCCTTCAACTGGTGTACTTGACCGAGGTGTTTTTCAATCCAGGTCTGAAATACGGTCATTTGTTGATAAAACCGTTCTATGTCAGCGTCCATGCCCGTGCGACTACCCTCATTCACGAAATCACTCATCATGTATGTGAGACGTTGGACTTGGCTTACGTGCATTCCACCCATCCCTTTGATGACCTGATTGATCCCCAGACCCCAGAGGGCCGTAACACTAAAATAACTCTGGAAAACCGCCATCGTTCAAGGCTGTCGCTCAATACCCCGACCCATGAATTGTTCCAGGTTGTCGATATTGCAACCGGCCTCAAAACAGACCCTACACAGGGCACGGCGACACAGCATGTGCTCGACAGGCTGCTCACCGTTACCGGCACCCAAACCCTCGCCGATGCCCGGCGAGTTTTCCGCACCGATCCGCTTAAACGCATCCTGACGGTACTTAACAACGCCGACTCCGTCGCCTACCTGATTGCACTGTTGGGACGTCGAAAAGAGAGATAGTGGGGCTCTTTCCCAGAGCTGATTGCCCTGGGCATCTTAGCGGGAGCGGGACGTGCGCCCCGTGGCATCGGTAACTGAGACAGGCAATGCCCAGTGCCGTAGGCATTGATCGGGCTGGCCGCTCGTGCGACCTGAATCGCCGTAAACAGCCATACCGTGCTTGGGAAATTTCCTACAGGTATCTGCTCCCCAACCCTGCTCATCATTGAGTCGTCATCTTTCAAACTACTATTTCCTGGCTCGGCGGAAGTAGCGAACGAAAAATGATCTCACTGCGTATTCTAGTTTTGGAAAAGCACTCCGCTCAGCGCAACGCGATGGTCGTCGCGCTGCAGCAACTGGGTGTTCTCAATATTTTGCAGGCGAGCACTGGCGAGCAGGCTTTGGCCTTGCTGCAAAGGCAGGGCGCGGTGGATGTGGCCTTGTGCGACTTGGCGCACAAGGGCATGGACTGCCTGGACTTCCTTAACTGTGCGGGCCAGCTCTTGATGGTCCGGTCGGTGATTCTCTATTGCGATTTCCAACCGCAGTTGCGTCGGGCGATCGAACAGATGGCCTCATTTTCCGGTCTGCAACTGCTCGGTACCCTCAGCACGCCGATCCAGTCCAAAGCGCTGCACAAAGTCCTGCTGCGTTACCAGCGTCAATGCCCGATCACCGCCTCGATACCTTCGCCGGCGACGGCGCTACCTAACGAAGAAGACATTCGCCGCGGCCTGGCCCTGGGCGAATTCCGGGCATTTTTCCAGCCCAAGTTTGTGCTGGCCGATGGTCAGGTGTCCGGGGTCGAGGTCCTGGCGCGTTGGCAGCACCCAACCAAGGGTTTGCTGCTGCCCAGGGATTTCCTGGCGGCCGTCCTGGCTTACGACTTGATCGACGTGATGTTCACACAGTTACTAGAGCAGGGCCTGAGCCTGCTGAGTATCTTACGGCGCGATGGTCGGGCCCTGGAGATGTCGTTCAACTTGCATGCTTCGCAATTACGCGAGATGGGGCTCATCGACCATATTCGCCAGGCATTGGAACGTTATGGCATATCCGCGGCGAACCTGACCTTCGAGCTGGCAGAGAATGGCCTGCTTGAGATTCAACCGCGGGTCCAGGAAGGTTTGCTGCGCTTGCGTGTGATGGGGTGCGGGCTGTCGATCGATGACTTTGCCGTCGGCTTTTCCTCGCTGAAACTGCTCTGCCAGTTGCCCTTCACCGAAATCAAACTGGACGGGGAGTTTGTCCGCAGCATTCATGAGCCGCGTAGCAAAGCGCTGATTGCCAGCACCCTGGCGCTGGCGCGCGCGCTGAACATGACGCTGGTGATCGAAGGGGTCAGCAAGCAGCAGGAGAGCCACGCACTGATCAAGATGGGGTGTGAACAGGGTCAAGGTTTCTACTACGCCAAGCCAATGTCGTCCCATGAGCTGCTGACGTGGTTGCAGGCGCCTTTCGTTGCGGGCTAGGACGGCGCCTGGCGAGCGTTTGAGCCTGGGAAAACAAATCTCAGGCAACTTTGCCATGCATCGAATATGCTGAAAGTCAGGCATAAACTGTTACCGGGTGTTTTGGTAAAGCGCGGTTATCTCTTCCGTTTTTAGTTTCGTCATCTTTTTAGAGGCTCTTATGCTCAAAGCCATGATTGTGGACGATCATCCGTTCATTCGTTCCGCCGTAAGAATGATTTTGAAGCAAGAGCAGTACGAGATTGTGGCGGAGGCCGACAACGGGGCCGATGCGGTCCGGCTGACTCGTGAACATCAGCCAAACCTCATCGTGCTGGATATCACCATGCCGGGGGTGGATGGCCTGATTGCCCTGAATCGAATCTCGGATTTGAAGCTGCCGGTGAAGGTGCTGGTGCTGACGTCGCTGTCTGCCGTATTTTTTTCCATGCGTTGCATGCGGGCAGGGGCGGCCGGCTACGTTTCAAAGGCGGAAGACCTGGACGAACTGGCGAAAGCCATTAATGCCATCAAGTCCGGCTTTACCTTCTTTCCCGACCTGACCATGAACTCGGTGCGCAGGAAGGACGTCGATGCCTCGGAGCAGGCGTTGATACAAAGCCTTTCTGATAGAGAACTATCAATCTTGCAACTGCTTGCCAAGGGCTTGAGTAACAAGCAGATCGGTGAACAGATGATTCTGAGCAACAAGACCATCAGTACGTATAAAGCCCGAATAGTCGAGAAGCTCAACCTGAGCTCCTTGGTGCACCTGGCGGACCTGGCTAAACGAAATAATCTGATCTGATGAAGTATTCTCGACGGCTGTGCCTGTGCCTGCTTGGGGTGCTGCTGGTTTTCGGGGGCGCCCAACAAGCCCTTGCCGATGAACAGCCCAGGGTGGAGACGCTGGAATTGCTGGGGCGCTCTGCGCTGGGCGAGCACCAGGTAGGGTTGGCTGAGGCGGACTGGGGCTGGTTGCGCAAAAAAGGCACCCTGTACCTCGGGGTTTCGGTGCCGGATTACCCGCCTTTCGATCTGACTGGCAATGGCCATGACTATGAAGGGCTCACCGCCGATTACGCAGGGCTGCTGGCTCAACTGCTGCATATCCAGGTACAGGTGCGCCGATATCCGTCCAGAGCGGATGTGATCCGTGCGTTGAAGGAGGGTGAGGTCGATCTGTTGGGGACCGCCAATGGGTTTGAAGCGGTCGATTCGGAACTGGTGATGTCGGTTGCTTATGCTGATGATCAGCCGATGATCGTGGCTCGTAACGATGCCGGTGCTTCGTTTACCCCAGACCTGGCTGGAAAAAAGGTCGCCATGCTGTACCACTACCTGTCACCGCAGGCGGTCAGCCGTGCCTACCCCGATGCTGAGCTGCAACTTTATCCTTCGACCTTGAGTGCAATTGGGGCAGTTGCCTTCGGCAGGGCAGACGCTTACCTGGGCGACGCGATCAGCGCCAATTACCTGATCAGCATGGACTACCTGAATAACGTCAAGCTCACCGACTTTGCACGGCTGGAAGGTAGCCGTTTTGCGTTTGCCTTATCTGCCGCCAACACTCGACTACTGGGCATCGTGAACGCCGCCATCGCGGCGATCCCCATTGAAGAGCGCATGACCATCCTGCGGCGCTGGCGGGCCTCCGAGATGAATATCCCGGGGCAGAATCGGCTGCACCTGACCCCCAAGGAACAGCGCTGGTTGGAGGATCATCCACGAGTGAGCGTTGCAGCGATGGAAAACTTTCTGCCGCTGTCTTTTTTCGATAAAAAAGGGGCGCTTCGCGGCGTCAGCGCCGATGTGTTGGCCAAGGTCAGCCTGCGTACCGGCTTGAAGTTCGATGTGGTGCGCGGTACTTCCATGGCCCGGCAGATCGACACCCTGCATGCCGGGAAGGTCGACATGCTGGCGGCCTTGACCCCGAGTGCCGAGCGGGAAGGGTTGATGCGCTTCACAAGGCCGTATCTTTCGACGCCTTACGTCTTGATCAGCCGTGTCGGGCCCAATAGCCCGGCGACCCTTGGCGATATGGCTGGCAAGCGGCTGGCGATCATTCGCGGTATGTTTCTCACCGACTTCATCGCCAGCCGCTATCCGCGGGTTCAAATTGTCTATGCGGACAACGCCGCCCAGGTCATGGCGATGGTTGCCAACAATGAAGTCGATGCGGGCGCCAACTCGTTGCTCAGTGCCCGCTACATGATTTCGCGCCAGTACCGGGACCGCCTGCAGGTCACCAGCACTGTGGGTATCGACCCCGCCCGGTTCGCCTTCGCCACCCATCGCGGCGAGCTGGAGTTGTACGCCATTCTGGAAAAAGCGCTGCTGAGCATCTCGCCGGAGGAGATGGCCGAGATCACCAGTCGCTGGCGCAGTGAAGTGGTGGTGGATGACAACTTCTGGCTGCGCAATCGTGGCGTGATCATCCAGGGCTTCCTTACTGCCGGTGTATTGCTGTTAGTGGCGATTGCCTGGATCGCCTACCTGCGTCGCTTGATCCACCGTCGCGAAGTGGCCGAGCGGGCGCTCAATAATCAGTTGGAGTTCAAGCGGGTGCTGATCGACGGCACACCGCATCCGATCTATGTGCGTGATCTCGAAGGACGCATAGTGATCTGTAACTCCAGTTATCTTGAGGCCTTAGGCTTGAGCAGTGAGGACGTGCTGGGTAAGCGCATCACTGAAAACGCATTTGTCGACAGCACGGAAGCTGCAACTTATTACGCTGATTATTTGCAGGTACTGCGTGACGGCGTGTCAAAAGTCCAGGATCGCGCGCTAGTGCTACCGGATGGCCGCAGGTTGACGATCTATCATTGGATGCTGCCGTACAGAGACAGTGAGGGCGCCGTCAGCGGCATGATTGCCGGCTGGATGGATATCAGCGAGCGCGAGCAGTTGCTGGAAATGGTCCAAAAAGCCAATCGGGCCAAGACCACGTTCCTGGCGACCATGAGCCATGAAATCCGCACACCGCTCAATGCGGTGATCGGCATGCTTGAACTGGCCCTGAAAAAATCCGAGCAGGGTGTGCTCGACCGGTTCGCGATCGAAGTTGCGTCGGGGGCTGCTCACGGTCTGCTCGACCTGATCGGCGACATTCTCGACATCTCCCGGATCGAGTCCGGCAAGCTGTCGTTGACCCCTGGCCGGGCCAATCTCAGCGAGTTGGTCAGGTCAGTGGCGCGGATCTTCGAAGGTTTGGCGCAGCAAAAACACCTGAAGCTGGAACTGGTGCTGGATGACCGCGCCGATTGTGACGTGTCGATCGATCCGCTGCGTTTCAAGCAAGTCATTTCCAACCTGCTCAGTAACGCGATCAAGTTCACCACTGAGGGCGAGGTTCGCCTGCTGGTCGAAGTGCTGGCGGATACACCGGGCGAACCATTGTCGGTCCGCGTGCGGGTGGAGGACAGCGGCCAGGGCATCTCTGACGAAGATCAGCAACGTCTGTTCTCACCCTTCACCCAGGCCAGCAACAATAATCAGTCGGGTCGCAGTGGCTCGGGCCTGGGGCTGGTTATCAGCCGCACACTCTGCGAAATGATGGGGGGCCAGCTGCACTTGAACAGTGTGCTGGGACAGGGCACACAGGTTGAAGTGTTGCTGCAAGTGCCCGTACTCGAGCCAGCGCCGATTGAAGAGGGCGACACGCTTGAGCCAAGCCAGCGGCGCCTGAAGATATTGGTGGTCGACGACTACCCGGCCAATCGTCTGCTGCTGTCCAAGCAGTTGAGCTACCTGGGCCATGAAATGGCGGAGGCCCAGGACGGTGCTCATGGGTTGCGTGCCTGGCGCAAGCAGCGTTTCGATGTCGTCATCACCGACTGCAACATGCCCATCCTGGACGGCTACGCGTTGTCTCGTGCCATTCGCGCCGGCGAAGCGGAGCAAGGGTTGGAGCGCTGCCTGATCATCGGTTTTACCGCCAACGCGCAACCGGATGAAAAGGCCCGTTGCCTGGAGGCGGGGATGGACGACTGCCTGTTCAAACCGATCAGCCTGGAGTCGCTGAAGAAACGCCTGGACAGCTTCGAGGGCGGCGACGTGGAGTTGCCGGCAGAGCAGCAAGCACCTTCACAGTCTGACGACATCGACTTTTCCTCCCTGGACAAACTGGTACGCGGCGATCACGCGGCGCTACGCGAGTTGCTCAATGATCTGGCCATCAGCAATGAGCAGGATATGGCCCGGTTATCGGAGGAGGGGGCTGGGCAGGACTGGCAAGGGCTGTCGAACCTGGCGCATAAGATCAAAGGCGGCGCACGTATCGTCAAAGCAAGAAAGCTGATCGCCGCGTGTGAGCAAGTCGAAGCGGTGTGTGAAGCGAAGGACAATGAGCAGGTGCTGGCTCAGGCGGTTGCCGGGTTAGAACTGGAGATGTCCAAGTTAGCACTATCTTTGAAACAGTACTCATTAAACGCGTGAGGGCTGTCCGGCAGCAGCCGAAAGGTACAGTCTCCAGACCTTACATGGGGAGGATCGGGTTTGTAGGAAAATCCCTACACGGTCTTGGGCAGCTGTCACTGTTTCGACTACGGCCACCTATTTATCCTAGTTGCAGGTGAACGGGTATAAGGTAAAGCACAATCAACCTTGACCTCAATAACCTTTTCTTTGGATGCAAGTTTATTTATAGGTGGTATTGATGAGCTTTTCTAGAAAATTGCTGTTGGGTTCATTGTTGGCGGTCAGTGCTAATAGTGCATTTGCTGTGGACACGGCTGAGTTGCGAGTCATTGGTACTATCGCGCCAACTGCATGCACTCCAAACTTTGCAGGTGGTGGTGTTATCGACTACGGCGTCATCCCTACTGCATCGCTTAGTCCTACTGTTGCAACGCCTCTTCAAGTCCGCACCATGTCGTATACCATCACCTGCGATGCCCCTATCGCTATTGGTACGTCCTGGCAGGATAGTCGAGTCACCAGCGCAGCTGGTGGGGGGCCTAATGCCTTTGGCCTTGGCCTGCAAGGTACCGCCAGCATTGGGCGTTACACCCTTGCCCAGCGACCTGGCAGTGGTGCCACAGGTGACGGAGCGGCAGTGGACCTTATTGCCCGCACTGGCGCTGCTCCATGGGTCGCGACCGTAACAGGTCTTCAAAATAATGCGAGTAACATTATTCAGGCCTATGCCGCGCCTGGCACGTTGATCCCGGCAGCCTACTCAATTTACACGGGGACCTTTGAGGTGGCCCCTAGTATCTCCCCTACAAGCACTCTGGATATGAGCAACTCTATTACTCTGGATGGCTTGGCTACCATGACCGTCCGCTACTTGTAACTGTCAGGGGTCGCTATTGCGCACGTTCATCGTGCGCAATATTTAAAGTGGTTATTTTTTATGTGTGTTTTGCATGCAGGGCGAAGCTTTGCATGCTTTTTTTGAAGTTTGTATGTTGGTTTGTTTTTTAGTGTTAACGAGGAGTGTTCGATATGAATATTTTAAATAAATTAATCTTGCTGGCGCTTTCTATTCTGTTGATGGTTTTTCTTAGTCCGACGTCCCAGGCCGCCGGTATGCTTCCAGAGACTTCCGTGGTGTTGGTTAATGTCGCTGAAGGTGAAGGCACCATGAATGTGACCAATACCGATAACCAAGCGGCACTGTTGTACACCTCACTGGAAAATGTGCCGGAGGATAAAGAAAGCCTTCTGGTGGTGAGCCCACCCGTTGCGCGGGTTGAGGCCGGTGAAAAGCAACTGGTGCGGTTTATCGTTCAATCGCAACGCCCTATCACCACCCAGCGGCTTAAGCGGGTAACGTTTGAAGGCATCCCGCAAAAAGACCCCAACGCTCAAGCGAAAATTGGTGTGACGGTACGTCAGGATCTGCCCGTGCTGATCAGCCCGGCCGATTTGCCGACCAAGACCGATCCCTGGACCTTGCTGGAATGGAGCCTCACTGGCCGTGATCTGACGGTGAAGAATGACAGCCGGTACGTGGTGCGGCTTAACCAGGCGTTCAACGTCATGCCGGCCAACCTCACGCTGGAGCTGCCCACCAGCTACATCCTGCCGGGCAAGACTCATCACTTCGAGTTGCCTGCAGGCACCACCTTGGGGGCTGATGCCTCGGTGCGCCTCTATCCGGTCACCCTCTACGGCTTCGCCACCCAGCCTTTTGACGCCCCACTGAAGAAGCACTGATCCCGTCCCAACTCTCCAAGTGGTGTGCCCATGATTGCTCAACCAACGATGGTGTATTCCCCTCCAGGGAATACGCGCGAACTCCCTTTGCCGATGCCAGCCTGGCGGGTCAAGCCCTTGCTGGCGATGATCGCCGGCCTGATCGCCTGTGACATGCAGATGGTCAACGCCGCCTCGCCTGTCGCAACCCGCGGCACGGCACTCCAGGATGCGCCGGCCCTGGCGTCCTTTGATCTGGACATGCTGAAAAGCCGCAGCCTCGATCCGAAGGTGGCGGAGTACTTCAGCCAGGCACCCCGATTTTCCGAGGGGCGCCGCCGGGTGGGTTTGCAGGTCAACGGCAGCAATCGCGGCAGCGTGGAAGCGCAGTTCGATGCGCAGGGCTCTTTGTGTTTCGACCGGGCGCTGCTGGACCAGGCCAACCTGCGGGTTCCCGCGGACAAGTTTCGGTTGAACAATGATCAAGCGTCGACGGATGGCTGCTACGACTTTGCCGCAGCCTACCCACAGACCGAAGTGCAACTGCGCCCGAACCGCGAAGAAGTCGCCTTGCTGGTCAGCGGGGAGGCCCTTCGCCCGGCCAGCGAAGACCTGGGCATTTATCAAGGCGGCGGTAGCGCCGGGCTGTTCAACTATGAAGTGCTGGGGCAGAACAACCAGTTCTCAGGTGGGCAGAGCAGCTATTACGCGACCAATACCGAACTGGGTTTCAACGCCGGTGACTGGATCGTGCGCAGCCGTCAGGCGTACTCGATGCAGAACGACGTCAGCCGGTTCCAGTCGCTTTATACCTATGCGCAAAAAACCTTCGTACCGCTCAAATCCACACTGCAGGCGGGGCAGATCAACATCCGCAACTCGGTATTCCAGGGCGCGGCAATCACCGGTGTGCAGGTTATCCCCGAGGCAGCATTGCAAGGGCGCGGGCTGGGCGGTGCGACTGTCGAGGGCATTGCCCAGAGTGCGGCGCGGGTAGAGGTGCGCCAGGCCGGTGCGCTGATTCATACCAGCCTGGTACCTGCCGGCCCGTTCAAACTGCCGAATGTCCAGCTGTTGAACGGCCGTACAGACCTGGACGTGCGGGTGATCGAAGCGGATGGCTCCCAGCGCAGCTTTACTATTGCCGCAGCGTCGCTGGCCCAGGTTGCGCTCAGCGAGCCAGGCTACTCAGTGGCTGCCGGTAAGGTACGTACCTTCGATGCCCGAGACATGCAGTCGCCGATGGTCGTCACTGGCTCGGGTGGTTGGCTGTTGAACCAGAACAATAAAGTGTCCACGGGCCTTATGCTCAGCGACAACGACTACCGGGCCGCGGCCTGGACGCTGGATTCGAGCCTGACCCCCACTACTTCGTTGAATGTGCAGAACACGTTTGCCAACGCTGGTCAGGAAGGCAAGAGCGGCGCCCAGGCGAGTATCTCGCTGAACACCAGCCTGACTCCGAGGATCAGTGCGGGCGTCAATGCCACCCGGCAGACTGCGGGTTATCGCGATCTGCTCGACACTGCGCGTAAACACACCCCAGGTTATCTCGAAGGGCTTACCCGTGAGCAGTACGGTATGTCCCTGGGCTGGAACGATGATGTCCTGGGGGGATTGACCGCCAGTTACTCCACCGGCACCACGTTCGACGGGCAAAACACCCGGCACCTGAATGCGTCCTGGACGAAGACCTTCAAGCAGGCGACGGTCAGCCTGAACGTCGAGCGCTCTCTGGGTGGCAATCGTGAGGAGGCGCTTTTCAGCGGGCGACGCTTTTCCAGCGACGACGGTAATGCCATGTACCTCACCGTCAGTGTGCCCCTGGGTGGCAAGCGCAATGTGCGGGCGTACGCTAACAAACGCGATGGCAGTACCCGTTTTGGTACCACCTACGATGACAATAGCAATGATTTTGCGACCTATCGTCTGAGCGCGGAGCGTGACACCGAGCGCAAACAACAGGACTTCTCCGGCAACGTCAACCTGAAGCCACGTTATGCACAGGTCAACCTGGGTTACGCGCACAATGGTGCCGACAGCACCAGCTATAGCGGCCAATTGCGTGGCGGCATGGCGTTGCATGAAAACGGCGTGACGCTGTCGCCCTACGCGTTGACCGATACCTTCGGCGTGGCCAAGGTCGGCGATGTTGGCGGCGTCAAATTGACCACGCCAAGTGGCCCAGTATGGACCGACCCGTGGGGCAATGCAGTGATCCCGCAACTCAATGCCTACCAGAACACCCGGGTGGAAATCGAGACCAAGAGTCTGCCGCGCAACGTTGATATCCAGAACGGTTTCAAGTCGGTTTCGGCCGGCCGTGGTTCGGTACAGAAGCTCGACTTTTCGGTGGTCAAATCACGTCGGGCCTTGTTGCGGGTGGTCGATGTCAGCGGCAAACCGATGGGCAAAGGCCTGGCCGTGTTCGATGCCAAGGGCCATTTCGTCACCACCGTGGTGGATGACGGCCAGGTGTTCTTGACCAACGGGCAGTTGAGTGAGGCCCTGAACATTCACACCACCGATAGCACGTCCTGCGCGCTTGAGTTCAGCCTTGCGCAAGAGCCGGATCTGAACGTCTATTTTGAAACAGCCAACGCCACGTGCGCGGCCGGCTGATGGTCGACCCCGTGTCGGGGCGAGGAACGCTTATGAAAACGTCTATGTTGGGCCTTAAAGCACTCTCTCTCGGTGTACTGCTGATGGGGGGGGCGGCAATGAGCGGGCAGGCTTTGGCCGATGACTGCAAGATCAACCTGAGCCAGTCGCAGATGGATTTCGGGCAGGTCATAGCGCCCAACGCCAATGCTGCCTTGAATGCCGGCAACCAGCACAACCTGGGCAATCGGGTCATCAGCCTCAACGCCAGCTGCCCACAGCCCTCGAAGTTGCTGTTGGTGCTGCACGGCGAGCAGCTTGGAGCGAACTTCAAGTTCGCCAAGCAGGGGCAGACTCGCGTGGCCTTGAGCAACGCCTTGCTCGATGGGCGCAGCGTTGACCTGGCCCAGGTCAAGTCGCCTGGTGCGGTGGCCGGTGCCTACAGCTCGGTAGTCAACGTGGTGCCGGGGGACATGATCATTCCGGTGAGCGGTGGTGTGCCGGCGACGGGTTCGGTGTTATCGGTGCAGGTGGACGTCCAGCCGATAGTGCCGGTCGCCGAATTGCGTACCCGCGACGCCAAGACCCTGGAGGCCAATCTTTCCTTTCAGGTAAGGACCTACTGAGCGGAGTACAGACCGCTCGGTTTCACGGCGAATAAGCACCAGGAACTGATGCGGTGGTTTCAAGCGTGAGGAACAGCCTTCGGGGCTAATCCTTGTTTCTAAGAAGAAGGGCAAAAGTCTGAACGAGCGTTGCAATCCAAGTATTGCGATGCGGGTTCGTGCGAGCTTAAAAAAATAAGGGATGTGTTTTATGCCTGCTAAACCGAAGTATCGCCTGGTCTGTGTTGTAGGGGGCGTGGCGCTGGAAGTCATGGGCATGGGGAGCGCGCATGCCATAGCCGCGCCTGGCCTGGTACTGGATGGCGCGACCATCACCGTGAGCGGGAACAACTTGCCCGGTGTGCGTGATGGCGGGAATGATTTCCCGATCAACATCCGTGACAGCGTCATTACCGCCAATGGGCAGTTCAGCCATGGGGTGCTGCTGACGGGTACCCACAGTTCTGTGCAGGTCAGTGATTCACGGGTATCGACCCTGGGTGAGGCTAGCCATGGTTTTAGTTTTTCCGGCGTGAATCAGACGGGCATGTTGGACCAAACGCAGGTGAGCACGGTCGGCGAGAGCGCCTTTGCCTTGAACCTGAGGCAGGGCGCACAGGTGCAGGTTATCGGCGTAAGCCTGGAGACCCAGGGGCGGTTCTCCTCGGCGGCTGATTTGGCGGGTGCCAGCCTGCTCAGTGCCAGCAGCAGTCGTTTCCAGACCTCTGGCGACAATGCTCACGGGCTGTATCTGCAGGGTGCCGACGCCGGTCAACGGGCGCGGGCTAATCTTACCGACAGTGACATCCTCACCACGGGCGACAACGCTATTGGGGTCAACGTCAATCGCAACGCCATCGCGACCCTGGATGACACTCGAATTTCTACCCGCGGCGCGAACGCCTTTGGCGTCTGGGTGCCGGATGCAGACAGTCAACTGCTGGCAAACAACCTCAGCATCGACACCCAGGGTGATGGCGCCATCGGCGTCTTTACCCAGTTGGGCGGCAAAGCCAGCATCGACGGTGGCAGCGTGCGCACCCAGGGCAACCAGGCCTATGGCCTGTATGCTGGCAACGTGTCGTCCATGGAGGCGCGCCATTTGTCGCTACAGGTCGGGGCCAACAGTGTCGGAGCTTTTGCCAGCGATCGTTCACTCATCACTCTTGAGAACATCGACCTGAGCAGCGACCAGACGGCAATCGGCCTGGCGGCCTATTCCGGCTCGACCATCGAGGCTGCCGATTCGTCGATCACCCTCAGTGGCAATGGCGCGCGGGCGGCCCAGGCCAACAACGGTGGGACCTTGCGCCTCGACAGCCTGAACATCCAGGCCGCAGGAGCCGACAGCATGGGCCTGCAATCGCTGGCCAGTGCTGGCGTCAGTAATACATTCGAGGTGAACAACACCCAGCTTGACGTCGCCAATGGCCGCGCCATCAGCGTCCAGGGCGGCAGTGCGCAGATCGATCTAAGTGGCTCGACGCTGCGCGCGGACACTCTGTTGGCGGTGGATCAACGTACCCTCGCCGATGGTCGCGTGATCGACAGTGAAGATGTACTGGTCAAGGCCAGCCAATCGAGCCTGAGCGGCACCGTCCAGGCCAACGCGCACAACGCACAATTGCTGCTGGAGGAGGGATCCCACCTGTCTGGCACGGCCCATGGTTTGAATGTGCTGACAGTCAATCAAAGCACCTGGGACATGACGGGCAGTTCGCAGATCGGGCAGTTGAATCTTGATCAAGGGGCGGTGCGTTTCAGCAATCCTTCGCGCAGTGTGTTGGCCATTGATGGCAACCTCACCGGTAGCGGCACCTTCATGATGAGCACCGACCTTGCCAGCGAGCAGGGCGACCTGATTACGGTTGGCGGTTCGATCGAAGGCGCCCACACCCTGGTGGTGGAAGACTCCGGCCATGAACCGGCGGCGGCCAACGGTAAGCTGATGCTGGTGGATGGCAATGGTGGCGCGGGGGGCTTCAACCTGTATGGCGGGCATGTGGACGCCGGCGCCTTCCGCTACACCCTTGAGCAGCAGGCGGACGACTGGTACCTGGTCAACACCGCAGGTGTCACGCCCGTTGATCCTCCGGTTGACCCCGTTGATCCCCCAGTGAATCCGGTCAGTCCGATTGATCCCCCCGTCACTCCATTGAACCCGGCGCCAGCGCATCTCTCTGCGGGTGCCAACGCTGCGATTGCCTCGCAGACCGCTGCTGCCACCTTGTGGAATGCTCAGATGAACACCCTGGTCAAACGCTTGGGTGAGCTGCGTCTGGGCAAGGACGAAGGCGGTGTCTGGACCCGGGCCATCGGCAGTCGCTACAACGTTGCCGAGCACTCCAGTCGGGCCTTTAGCCAGAACAACAGCGGGATCGAGATCGGCGCGGACAAGGCGATCGGCCTGGCCAGTGGCAAGGTATATGTCGGCGGCATGTTCGGTACGGCCAAGTCCGAGCTGAACTTTGGCGAGGGCGCATCCGGGCAGATCGACAGCCGGATGCTGGGGGCCTATGCCACTTACCTGAACGACAATGGCGTGTACGTCGACAGCGTTATCAAGTACAGCCGTTTCGACAATGACCTCAAGCTGCCAACCAACCTGGGCAACGCGGTCAAAGGGTCTTACAGCGCTAACGGTTATGGCATGGATGTGGAGGTAGGCAAGCACATCAAACTCAAGGATGGCTGGTTCGTCGAGCCGCAGGTTGAACTCAGTGCCACCCGCACCACGGGCGCGCGTTACACCGCGAGCAACGGCTTGCGGGTCGAATCGGCGGCTATGGACTCGCTGCAAAGCCGCGTCGGCTCGTTGTTCGGTCGCAACTTGGCGCTGAGCAATGGCATGCAGGCCCAACCGTATGTCAAGGCGTCCTATATCGCCGAACATGCCGGTGACAGCCATGTACGGGTCAATGGCTACAAGCTCAAGTCCGAGTTGCCGGGCAACCGGGTCGAGTTGGGTTTTGGCGCAATCGTGCAAGTCAGCGAGCGCAGCAAGCTCTCCCTCGATACGGAGTTCGCCAAGGGCAATGACATTGAACAGCCATGGGGCGTGACACTTGGCTATCGCTATACCTGGTAATTTCTGACTTCCCTCCTTTGCCCAGCGTTTGCTGGGTTTTTTTTGCCCGGAATTTTTAGTTCCGCTCCTTTTTGCATGAACCAGCCCTTGGGAAATTTCATACAAAAACTAAGGCATTTGTACCGGTTGTTTACCGGGGCGCTGAAGCAAGATGAGTGACAGTACTTCTCATGGGGGTCCACATGACCGTTTCTCCGTTGCGCGTCATCGTTCTTGAAGATCATTCTTTCCAGCGTGCCATTGCTGTCAGCATGTTGCAGCAATTGGGCTGCACAGAGGTGTTTCAGGCGGCGGACGGGGCAGAGGCACTGGCGGTGTTGGCGAGGGTTGGTCCGGTGGATATCGCATTGTGTGACCTGCGCATGGAGGGCATGGACGGCCTTGAGTTTTTACAGGCGGTCGGCCATGCAGGGCTGGTGGGTTCGGTGATCATCAGCAGTTCGCTGTCCGAGCAATTGCGTCGCACCGTGCGGCAGATCATTTCCCTGTTGGACTTGGAGTTGCTTGGCGATATCGGCAAACCACTGCACTACGAAACCCTGGAGCGCTTGCTAAAAAAGCAGCGCAGTCTGCCGCGTACTGGAGCACCGCCAGAGCCACAGGAGGTCTTGCCGGATGAGGCCCAGGTTCGGCAGGCGCTGGCGGCGCACGAGCTGTGTGGTTTTTTTCAACCGAAATTCATCCTGGAAACCGGAGAAGTCACGGGCGTCGAAGTGCTGGCGCGCTGGCGCCATGCGTCCGGCAAAATCTTGCCCCCCACTAGCTTTTTGCCAGTCCTGGAGCGTTGCGGCTTGCTTGATGAGTTGCTGTGCCAGCAATTGCACGAGGGACTTGCACTGCAACGGCAATTGCGGGGGCAGGGGCATGACCTTAATTTCGCCTTCAATCTTCACGCTGTGCAGTTGGCCAATAGCAGTTTTGCGTCGCATATCGGCACGTTGCTCAGTGAGTACGACGCGAGGGGTTCGAGCCTGACCTTCGAGTTGACCGAGAGCGGCTTGCTGCAAGCGCCGCAAACCAGTCTGGAGTGTCTGTTTCGCTTACAGATGATGGGGTGCCGATTGTCGATCGACGATTTCGGTACCGGTTTTTCTTCACTTCAACGTTTGTTCCAGCTGCCTTTCAATGAGATCAAGCTGGACGCCGGGTTTATCCAGGCATTGGCGCAAGAGCCGCGTTGCCACGCAGTGATCAGCAGCACTCTGGCGCTGGGGGAGTCGCTGGGGATGACAGTGGTGGCGGAGGGCATCGAAACCGACGAGCAGCACCAATATCTGCTGAACATGGGCTGCACCCAGGGGCAGGGTTACTGGTGTGCCAAGCCCATGAGTGGTGGCGACCTGCTGCGCTGGTTTCAGGGCGAGCAACAGCGGAGCCAGCGCGCATGACCAACAAAGCCCTGCGCATCCTGATCGCCGATGCTCGTCACGAGCAATGGCTGCACATCGAGAAATTGCTCAATCGCCTTGGCTATCACCGTATCGCGCCGATCGCCAGCTTCGACGAACTGGAGTTGCTCACCAGCGACCCGCAGCAACCGTTCGATCTGTTGATCGTCAGCAAGGCCTTGGTGGTGCCGGATGGTACGGATATCCAACAGTTCTGCAGCGTCCGTTCGCACATTCGTCATGTGCTGTTCTATGACAGCCCGGCACCGTCGTTGGAGCTGACTTGGCGCAGCCCTCAGCAGCTGGTCCGGTTGAGCCTGGCCGAGATACCGCAAGCCGACTCGTTGAGCAGGCTGATGAATTTCATTGATCCAGACATGAACTGCGCGATGACCCAGGGCTACGGCAGGGACTATCCGGTGGCCGACGACGCAACAGCGCAATCACACAGGCATTGAGTACGTCACTCAGCCCAAGCGTGATGCTTTCCATTTAAACCGTAAGAGAAAAAATAATGCATATGTTCAAGAGCGTTCCCGTATTGCTGCTTGCCAGTTCGACCCTCTACATTTCACAGGCGGTTGCCGCCCCGGCCGACGAGGAGGGCTACTACGGGGTGGTCCGTGTGATCAGCGCTGAACGCAAAGCCCGCAACATGGATTCCAGTGCCCGTCCCGGTATTGGTTCGTTCGTGTCCGGTGACGACAGTCAGAAGGACATGACGGGGTCTGTGGGCGTGGGTTACCGATTCGGCAATGGCTGGCGTGTGGAGGGCGAGTTGACCCTGCCGCAACGGGATAAATTCACCAGTGGCTCGACCACCTTCCCAACCAGTCTCAATGAGCACCATATTGACTCCAAGCGTGTGATGCTCAATGCCTATCGCGACTGGCGTATCAGCGAGAAGGTATCGATTTATGGTTCGGCCGGCCTGGGTCTGGCTCGCCTTGAGTCGAAGGGCTGGCAGGGCAACGAGTCGCGCCAGTATGGCGCCTCCACCCAAACCAATCTGGCGTGGTCGGTCGGCGCAGGCGTCGCCTACGACGTAACGGATCGCCTGGCCTTGGACCTGGGCTATCGCTACGTTGACATGGGCGATACCGAAAGTGGCTGGAACAACTTCCCGAATGCCCGTGGACTGCAGGATGAAAAGATGAAGGCTCACCTGGTCTCAAGCGAGTTCTCGCTGGGTATGCGTTGGTTTTTCTAAGGTGTTGCAGCTAGGCACGGGGCTGCGCAATTACCTGTAGATAGATGTTTGTGCACATAACGGTTCCTGCATGAAGTCCAGAGGTAGCGGTGTGATTGTTTTTATTCGTTGGGGGGTTCTGTGCGCGCAGATACTTATGTTTGCTCATGCAGAAGCGAGTTATTTTGACGCTCCTGAATCGTCCAATTCTTCAGAGTCATGCCCGCTACCTATGGATATTGAAAACAAAGACGGCGTTTTCATGTCTGCAGCAAAAAGAACTGGAGTGGCCTGGGTTGGGGTTGTAGTGGGCGCTGCGGTGGAGGAAGTCATACGGTTTAATAAAGCTATTTTTGTTTTGACTAATAGTGCAATTGATAGCGAGGGGTTCATCAGTGGGTGTGTTTATAGCCTTTCGGGCGGTCGGTTTCTGAGTCTGCGGCTCGCGTCTGTTGATGGCCGTGAGCACGTGATGTCTGTCGGAGCGTTCCCATCATGGCGGGTATCGCTGGATTACTATTCGCCAGCGATTCTTGAGTGTAACGATCAGTTTAGAGATGCGTGTAGCGTCATCTTGAAGTGAGTAAACAGTTCCTGCGGGAGGCTCTAAGACAATACGGTGTTGAAGGCAATACCGATGTGCCCTGCCTACGTGCAGACGCTCGGTTAAACGAGCACTATTGAATTTCTAGGTAACCCTTGACACTCCCCCGCGCCACGCACTCAATCGACCCCGGTCGTGCGAGCTGATGGCCATCTGATAGTCATTTAAAAGGGGACCAAGGATATGGGCGTTTTCGATTACAAGAGCATGAAGGGCGAGCACGCCAAGGCGCTGCTGAACAATGCCTTGGTTTTATCCGAGTACGCGTATGACTCCACTGGCAAACCCCTGGCGACGGGTGGCTGGGCGCCTATTGGGGCGCAGGCACTGGGCGTGACGCAGAAGGTCGACACGCAAGGCACCTTTTGGGGCGAGACCGCCTTGGCCCCATCAGCCAACGTTGAGATTCTCGGGCAGTACGATGGGGGCGGCAGGCTGATTGCCATGGGCATCGCCTTTCGCGGCACGTCCTTTGGCTTGACCTGGGATGGCGCGGGTGATGTGGCCAGCGACCTGGCGGCCGCAGCACTGCCTGGATACGCCGCCAATTACGCCAAGTTCGCCTTCAGCGCCCTGCTCGAAAACGTCGCTCGTTACGCCGCGAGCCAGGGCTTGAGCGGCAAGGACATCCTGGTCACCGGCCATAGCCTCGGCGCACTGGGCGCCAACAGCGTGGCGACTTTGAGCCACGATCACTGGGGCGGTTTTTATCAGGACGCCAACTACGTAACCTTTGCCTCACCCACTCAACGTTCGGGTGACGCCCAGGTGTTGAATATCGGCTACGAGAACGACCCGGTGTTCAAAGCCATTGATGGCAAAGGCATCAATACCTCGGCACTCTTCTGGGGTAACGACCGGGGCTGGGATTCGGCCGCCAACAACCTCGTCATCTTTACGGATAATTACGCGTCGTTCTCGGCACATTTACCCAATACGCTGAATTGGGGCGTTGCCAAGGCTCACTCCTTGAGCGGTTATATCGAAGGCTTGGGGCGTATCGCGTCCTCCGAGTTCTACGACCTGACGAGCAAGGATTCGACCATCGTGGTCTCCAGCCTCACAGAGGCTGCGCGTGAAACCACCTGGGTAGAAGACCTGAACCGCTACGCTGAAAAACACACCGGTAACACCTTTATCCTCGGCACCGAGGGCAACGACCTGCTCAAGGGCGGAGCCGGCAATGACTTCCTGGAAGGCGGCGGCGGCAATGATCGTTTTCGCGATGATGGCGGCTACAACATCCTGCTGGGCGGGCAGGGCGATAACGTCTTCGAACTGCACAAACCACTGGCCAGCTTCGGCTTTGCCAACGATGGCGATGGCACGCTCTATATCAACGACGCCTATGGCGGCATCAGTATGACCCGGGATATTGGTGCGCTGGTGAGCCAAGAGAAGTCCTACATATTGTGGAATTCAGTCCCCTGGAGCACCTACGACGTCACCTATAACGTAACCGGCCAAGGCCTGCTGGCCGGCACAGCCTTGACGCCCTACACGGCCTCTGCCAACGGCGATGCGCAGGACAATATCCTCACCGCTCATGCTGCTGGGGAATGGTTATTCGGTTTGGGCGGTGACGATCATTTGATCGCTGGCCAGGGCAATAATGTGTTCGTCGGCGGGGAGGGCAATGACCTGATGGTGTCGGGTGGTGGCAGCAATACTTTCCTGTTCAACGGCCTCTTTGGTAATGACCGGGTCGAGGGGTACCAGGCCAGCGATAAGCTGGTGTTCATGGGTATTCCTGACTTGGGACAGCAATACGATTATCGCTCCCATGTCTCGATGTTCGAGGACAACGCGCTGCTGTCCTTCGGGGACAATTCTGTGACGTTGGTTGGCGTGAACATGACTCAACTCAATGGTGCAGGCATTTCTATTTCCTGAATATCCACCCAATGGGCTGTTGAACCTGTGGCGAGGGAGCTTGCTCCCGTGACGGCCCCTCAGCCGACACATACCTCCCTGACGCCCCAGGAACCAAAATGTGGGAGCTGGCTTGCCTGCGATGGCGGCTGTCCGGCCGCCACGGGAGCAAGCTCCCTCGCCACAGGTGCAGCGAATATTCACCGCGGGTTTGTCATCGAGCTCAAAGCCGCTACCTCATAGCCTCCGGTTACTTGAGCGTAACGTCGAGCATCGGCGGGATGTAACCGTAGTCATACTCAGCGACCACAAACGTTTGCTGCCCTTTGATCTTGATGCCCACCGTCGGTGCTTCGGTGCCGCCGATACGGATCTGCGTGCCGGTGTCGTCGGTCGGTACGCTGTCGATGAAGGAGGTCACCAGGCCGTTGGGCATGACGCAGTGCGAGTAGGTCTGGAACGGTTGGGAGGACGGGTTGCCCAGTACCAGACCAGAGCCGTTCAACGGCACATACGGACCGAACAGCGAATCGGCGACGAAGCCGTACACGCCGTCCGGGCCGGTCACGCCGTCGGCGTAGGTGAAGGTGTGGCTGATGGTGAACAGGTAGTACTTGCCGTCCTGGAACACGAAGTGCGGGCGTTCGGTCTGGTCGTTGACGCCCACCGCGGTCAGCAGAGGTGGCAGCATTTCCCAGTCGTCGCCGTCTTCGTCGCGGGCCACGGCGATACCGACGCAGGCAGTCTGGAAGCGCGAGTTACCGACGTCTTCATAACCTGGCGGCACGTCGCCGATTTCGGCTTTACCGACCTTGTGCGAGCCGCGTTCGCCGGCCACGTTACCTTCGAACAGCATGTACAGCTTGCCGTCTTTCGGGTCGCGGAACGGCCATGGATCGCGAAAGCCCCAGAACGCATTTTGCGCTTCGGTCTGGTACATCTTGCCGTCCGCCTCGAACAGCGGCTTGACCTTCTCAAAGCCCACCAGGCTGACGCCATGCTCGGTGGTCACCACGCGGCCACGCACCTTGACGATGGTCGCGCCGGGCGTGACGGCAGTGTAGTACAGGTCTACTTCGCCTTGCTCGTTCAACAGGATCGGCGTGCCGGCCCATTCGCGCACGGTGGGCGAAACCCCTTCAGCCATTACCCGGCCGCCGAGCTTCCAGTCTTTGCCGGTGCGGGAGAACCAGTAGTACATCTTTGCCCGGCCATGGCGATCGTTCCAGTCGCGGATGACGTCGTAGTTGCCATTCTGATCGAGGTATTGCGGGTCGTTCGGGTGGCGATCCGCGGTGAGGGTGAAGATCACCGACCAGCCATCGACGGAGGTGATGTTGCCGTCGATATCACGCAGCGGCATGGTGTCCCAGATAAACACCTCGTCACTCAATACCGGGAAGTTCGCGCTGACCAGCGGCTGGGTGGTGGTGGGGTCGTCCGCATGCACTTTAAGCGCATCGGCGCGGGTCCACAGGCTGGGTTGATGGGGTGTTTTGCCAAATTTCGAAGGGGTGCTTTTCATAGTAAGTCTCGTCCATGAAGGGAATCAAAATACTGTATTCATATACAGTGATTTGACTTTAGAAGACTCGATTCCCGTGGTCAAGGCAAAAAATGCATTTGTGCATGATTTGGCTTTTTATAGGAGCTGAGACGTTTCAGCTTGTCTTGTTTGAAGAGGTTCGATCATTAAGTAGATCGGCGAAGTTGCCCGCATGATGGCGGCAAACCAAGCGCCAGGCAGAGAACCTAAAAATAATGAACCCTGCCCGCACCCGCGCACCAAAAGTTACATAACCTGGAGGTGCATCATGCAAACCACTTACTTCTGGATAGGCCTGGCAGTGATCCTCGTACTGCTCGATGCGTGGATCATCAACAGCATCTGGCGCAGCGATAACGCCTCGGCAAGCAAGGCAGGCTGGAGTGCGGTAGTCGTGGTACTGCCGTTCCTGGGCGCCGCGATATGGGCGATTGCCGGCCCACGGGGTGTCACCAAGGGACCGTCTTCTCCCGAGCACAGCAAGGGTTGAGTCCGGGCCCGGCTATGAACAACCCAGACCCTGACGACTTACACAGCCGCAATTATCCGGTGCAGGAAAACATGGCCTTGCAGCGCAAGGTCTGGCGCTTTGAGCGGGTGGGGTGGTATGCGCTGCTGGTGTTGATCGGGCTGAGCCTGGCGGGCCTGTTTTCCAGCGGGCCACTGAGCACCCGTGAGGTGCGCAGTGCCGATGGGCAGTTGCGCGTGGAGTACCAACGCTTTTTACGCAATGGCGCTTCCGATGGGCTGGTGATTCATGTGCTAGGTAAGGCCCAAGAGCCCCTGGAGATTGAGTTGAGCGGTGAGCTGCTGCGCGGTTTCAATATCGAGATGCTGCAGCCTCAGCCGCTCAAGGCCAGGGCGGCCGGGGAGGGTGTGAGCGTCTGGATGCTGAGTGACAGCGCCGGCCAGGCCGTGTTGTACCTGACCTTGCGCAGCGACACGGTGGGCAGCGTGGATACCCAGGTGTCGCGACCAGAAACGGGCGCGTCCGTGCGCTTTTCTCAGTTCATCTACCCTTGAACGCCTGCCCCACGCCTAGGGGCGGGAGCGGCACAGTTTTTCGATCAAGGTGATGAGCGAATCATGGCCAACGGGTTTGCTGACATGCGCATTAAAGCCCGATTCAGTCGCCTTTTTCTGGTCATTGCCAGCGCCATAGCCCGTTAAGGCGATGGCGGGAGCCTGTCGAAGGTGGCCTACTTTACGCAGCTTCTGCATCAGCTCATGGCCATTCATTTTCGGCATGCCGATGTCCGAAATAATCACGTCGTAATGGGCATCCCGGGCTGTTTCAAGCGCGCTCAAAGGGTCGCTGAAGGCGCTCACTTGGGCGCCTTCCATTTCCAGCAGCATGTTCAGCACCTCAACGACTTCGGCTGAATCATCGACCAGTAGAACCTTGAGGCCATTGAGGCGCTGATCTTCGTTCTGGGTAGCGCCGCTATCGAGCAGATGATCCTGCTGTACGCACAGAGGCAGCCAGATCGAGAAGGTGCAACCGAAGCCCAACCCTCGCGACTGCACACTCACCGAACCACCATGGGCCTCCACCAACTGCCGTACCAGCGACAAGCCAATGCCCAGGCCTTCACGCTGATGGGTCTGATGCTGATTTTCCGCTTGCCCGAACAGGTCGAAGATTTTCTCCAGGCTGTCTGCGGCCAGGCCTGCGCCGCTGTCGATGACGTCCAGTTGCGCGCGCCCGTCCGTTCGGCTGACCACCAACTGCACCTGGCCGTCCTCGGGGGTGAATTTCAGGGCGTTGTTGACCAGGTTCCAGATCACTTGCTCGATGCGCGTCGGGTCTACGTCAACGATCAACGGGCCCGGCACCGAAGGTGTCTGAAGGCTGACCTGGCGACGATGACCGTCGGCAAGCACCACGCTATGAATGTCCTTGAGGGTGCGAATCAGGTCGATCGGTTGCTTTTTCAGCTTCAGCTTGCCCGTGCGAACCCGGGCGACGTCCAGCAGGTCGTCAATGATCCGCGCCTGGCTGGACACCGCTTCGCAGATGGTATTGACCGCCTTGATGGCCGGGCCCGCAACCTTGGTGGCGGGCAAGCGCCGCAACAGTTCGGCGTTCAGCTGGATCAGGTTCAACGGATGCTTGAGTTCGTGGGACATCACCGCGAAGAACTCATCCTTGAGGTGGCTGTTGGTCTGGGTTTCCTTCAAGCGCTGATTCTGTTCATCTTGCGTGCGCTTGTGGCCGGTAAGGTCGCGGGCAATCTTGACGTAGCCGCGCAAACTGTTGCTCTTGAGCTGGGTGACCTCGCCACTGCAATAGAAGCGGCTGCCGTCCTTGCGCACGTGCCAGCGTTCATCTTCGCCACGCCCATGTTCGCGGGCGGTGCGCAGTTCGCTCTCCGGCACGCCAGCGGAGCGGTCTTCCGGGGAGAAAATCAGGTCGTAATAAGCGCCCAGCACCTCGTCCTTGGTGTAGCCGAAGATCAGTTCGGCACCGGTGTTCCAGTCGGTGATGGCGCCGTGGTCATCAAGGATGATGATGGCAAAGTCATGGGTGCTCTCGGCGACCAGGCGCATGCGCTCCTCGCCCAGGCGCAGTTCCTCTTCGGCCTGGCGCCGCTTGGTGATATCAATGAAGGTCAGCACGGTGCCGTCAATGTGATCTTCGCTGGAGCGGTACGGCAGTAACCGCGCAATGTACCAGCGGTCGTCGTTGCTGCTGATTTCCCGCTCGATCATGCTCAGCGACTCAAACACGGTGGTGGCGTCTTCGGTCATTTGCGGGTAATCGAGGCGGTGGGTGATGTCCAGCAGCGAACGCCCGGTGTCCACGGGCAGCATGCTAAAAATATCCGTGGCCCGCGGTGTGAACCAGCGAATGCGCATGTTGCGGTCGACGAAGACCGTGGCAATGTCGGTGGACGCGATCAGGTTGGTCAGGTAATCGTTGACCTTGTCCGTCTCTTCCACCTTGGTCTTGAGCTCGAAATTGACGGTCAGCAATTCTTCGTTGATCGACTGCAACTCTTCCTTGCTGGTTTCCAGCTCCTCGGTGGCCGAGCGCAGTTCTTCGTTGACCGCCTGCATTTCTTCGTTGGAGGCCTTGAGTTCCTCGCTGGAGACTTCCGCCTGTTCGATGGTGTCCTGCAGGTGCAACTTGGTGCGTTGCAGCTCGCGCTCCAGGTTGCTCATGATCGCGTTTTCGGCCTGGCTGACGGCGTCGATGTCGGGCAGCAACGGGTCGACGGCGGTTTCCTGGAAGATCACCAGCACGTAGTCGTTTTCGGTCGCTTCATCGCGGTAGGGGCGGGCGCTGATGTCCACCAGGAAGGGGCCTTGCTCGCGTTGGATGCGGATCTTGCGCGAAGACACCGGGTTATTCGATTGCTGGACCTGGAACAGCGTGGTGCGAATATCCAGGCGCAAATCGGGGTGCACCAGCGTCAGCAGGTTGTGCGTCACCTCGCCGGCCACGTAGCGCAGGAAGCGACCTGCGCCTTCGCTCATGTGCAGGATATCGGCCTGCATATTCACGATAACGCTGGGCGGCGCGGCTTTTTCCAGGGCGCGCAGATGGATGTCCGCGAACGAGACCTTGTTGGGCGCCTTGGTTTCAATCGCCAGTGTCGTGGTGCTCGGGCGCAGATAACCGCCTCGCGGCATGGTCGGGGCGCGGCGCACGGCGGACGAGCCGGCACGCACCCTGAAAATGCGGTTGCGCTTGTCCACCGGTACGAACAGGTCCAGGCAGCCGTCGGCCGACTCCGAGGAACCGAGGAACAAGTAGCCACCGGGGCGCAACGCGAAGTGGAACATTTGCAGGATGTCGCGCTGCACTTCGCGGTCCAGGTAGATCAACAGGTTGCGGCACACGATCAGGTCGATCTGCGAGAACGGTGGGTCGGCCAGCAGGCTGTGTTTGGCGAACAGCACCTTCTCGCGAATTTCCTTGCGCACCCGGTAGTGCTGGTTCTTCTCTTTGGCAAAGTACTGGCGCAACCGTTGGGGCGGTACGTCGGTGATGATCGCTTCGGGGTACACGCCGTTGCGGCCATGGGTAATGGCCCGCTCATCAATATCGGTGGCAAACACCTGCATCTTTGCGCCGCTGGCATCCAGCGCCAGTTGCTCGGCCACCAGCATCGCCAGGCTGTAAGCCTCCTCGCCGGTTGAGCAACCCGCCGACCAGATACGCACCTCCTCACGGTGCGGCACGCTGTCTTCCAGTGACTTCACCAGGTTGGGGATCACGTCTCGCTCAAGCGCTTCGAAGGCCTCGCGGTCGCGGAAGAAGTTGGTCACGCCAATCAGCATGTCGCCCAGCAACGCCTTGGTTTCGTCCGGGTTGGCCTGGAGGAAGTTGTAATAGGTGGCCAGGTCGGGTTGAGCCGTGACCTGCAAGCGCCGCTCGATACGACGCAACACCGTGGCGCGTTTGTAATGCTTGAAGTCATGCCCGGTACTGGCGCGCAGTTGGATCAGAATATCCAGCAACAGTTGTTCGGCCACGGCGGCATCGCGTTCGGAGCTGGGTGGGGTGGTCTTGATCTCCGGGTCGTTGGCGGTGGGCAGCACAATCGACTGGGCATTGCGCCACAGCTCCAGCAGCTTCTGCGGCATTTCCACCACAGGCAACACCAGGTCGACCATCTGGGTTTCGATGGCCGCCAGCGGCATGCCGTCGTACTCGGCGTCTTCCGGGGCTTGCACCAGGGTGATGCCGCCTTGCTCTTTGATCCGTGACAGCCCCACCGCGCCGTCTGAGCCGGTACCGGACAGGATCAGGCAAAACGCGCGTTCTTTATGGGTGTCTGCCAGGTCGCGAAAAAACAGGTCGATGGCAATGTGCGTCCCGTCTTCACGTACGGCAGGCGAGACCGCGAGGTAGCCATCGTTCATCTTCAACAGCTGCGCCGGTGAGATGACATACACGTGGTTCTTTTCGATGGGCGTGGCGTCATTGACCTGCGACACCGGCATGCGGGTCGTTTGCTGGATGATCTTGTCTGCCACGCTTTGATGGTCGGGCGAAAGATGCAGGACCACCACGAAGGCCATGCCGCAGTCTTTGGGCATGTGCTCAAAAAACGCTTTGACGGCCTGCAGCCCGCCCGCCGACGCACCGATACCCACCACCGGGAAACTCAGGTTACTGGGGGTCAGATCTTTGCGTTGCGGTACGTTGGGGGACCGCGGGGGGGCAGACTTCATAAATACCAACCTTGGTTAACGGCGCACAGGAAGACGGGGTGTAGAGGGAAGAACTTGAACAACGAGGGCGAGGGCTGAACCGACGATGAAATATAGCTGAAAACCTGCTGCCAACAAAAATGCCTTGAGGTCACCCGGTCATTCGACGGACCACTACGCCCCGGTTGAGACGCGCAACCGTCGGAAGGTTTAATCAAACTGACGAGTGGCCACCGTGGGTGCACGGTTATCCGATTTTCTGAAAATCCGTCTGAACTTCGCTTGCTGGCAAACCCTCGCAAAGAGAAACCCACCCAGGAGAAGCTCTGATGAACAGCTATCCAAAACCACCGTTCCAACCCCAGCAACAGTCCGTACCCGGTGAGCAGCGCAAGATGGACCCGATGCCCGATTGCGGTGAGCAGTCGTACCAAGGCTCGGGCCGGCTCGCCAATAAAATCGCCTTGGTCACCGGAGCCGACAGCGGCATCGGGCGGGCGGTGGCCATTGCCTTCGCACGTGAAGGCGCGGACGTGGCAGTGTCGTACCTGGATGAACATGAAGACGCCAAGGAGACCGCACGCTGGGTCGAGGCGGCGGGTCGTCAATGCCTGTTACTGCCCGGCGACCTGGGCGATGCGGCGCAGTGCACGGCCATCGTCAACGACACCGTGGAGAAGTTCGGCCGCATCGATGTGCTGGTCAACAACGCAGCGTTCCAGATGACCTATCAGTCTCTGGAAGACATCCCCGATGAGGACTGGGTGAAAACCTTTAACGTCAACATCACCGCGATGTTCCGCATCTGCAAGGCCGCGCTGCCTCACATGGCCGAGGGCAGTTCGATCATCAATACCAGCTCGGTCAACTCCGACATGCCCAACCCCAGCCTGTTGCCCTATGCGGCCACCAAAGGCGCGATTGCCAACTTCACCGCCGGCCTGGCGCAGATGCTCGGCGAGCGCGGGATTCGCGTCAACAGCGTGGCACCTGGGCCCATCTGGACACCGTTGATCGTCTCGACAATGACGGAGGATATGGTGAAAAACTTTGGCGGCAACACCCCACTGGGACGTCCCGGCCAGCCGGTGGAAGTGGCGCCGATCTATGTGCTGCTGGCGTCGGATGAGGGTAGTTACATCTCCGGCGAACGCTACGGTGTGACGGGTGGCAAGCCGATACTTTGATCAGTGATTGAGGAGGGCGGTATGAGCGAAGCCTCGAAGCACCACGAACCGAATCATTCCGAGCGCAAGGTGCGCCCGCCGGCGGCTAAGCGAAACGATAAATCCCAGGCACCGGCAGGCGGAAAACACGGGAAGGAGCAAGGCGGTGTCGCCCCTGGAGGGCCATCGAAAGATCCCGAGTCAGGGGCATGAACGCGAGGGGTATTCGCCGGGCCTGACATCCTGAGCGGCTGTCAGGCCGCTATCGCAGCATAGGTATCGACACAATTTTTAGCTTGTAGCAGCACCCAACGGTAACCACGATGCGAAGCGAGCCGCTCTTGATCTGCTCTTGATCTTAGGCGCCCCGTCAAACCACGCTGGCCGGAATTCGACAGGGATTTGGG
>NZ_JASBQZ010000042.1:0-43843 GCF_029960685.1 Pseudomonas sp. AL10 | reverse complement strand
CGTGGTTTGACGGGGCGCCTAAGATCAAAAGCAGATCAAGAGCAAGATCAAGAGCAGCTCGCTTCGCATCGTGGTTAGCGTTGAATTAGTTCTGCGCGATGGGGAGTTCGATGCAGAATTTCGCGCCGGCCTCGCTGTTGGTAACGCTCAGGCGTCCGCCCATGTTTTCCACAATCCCATAGCTCACCGAGAGGCCCAGCCCGGTGCCCACGCCTATCGGTTTGGTGGTAAAGAACGGCTCGAAAATCCGCTCCAGCAAGCGCGGGTCTATCCCGCCGGCGTTGTCTTCGACCCAGATGCGTACATGGCGGCTGTCGTGCTCGCTATGCAGGGCAATCCAGGGGCGCAGGGCAGGGTCTTTTTCTCGTTGGCTGAGCAGGGCGTCGCGGGCGTTGACCATCAGGTTGATCAGTACTTGTTCTAGTTGGTCGACATAGCCTTTGACCTGTACCGAGAAGTCGGTAGGGCTGATGCGCACGTCCACGCCTTTGCCGCGCAGGCCTTCGCTGAGCAGGGAGAGGGTGCCCTCCAGTGCTTGCGCGGGGTCGAAGGGTTGCTGCTCGATTTCCGAGCGGCGGCCGAAGACGCGCATGTGGTCGACCACTCGTGCGGCGCGTTGTACCTGGGCGTCGATACGTTGCAGTTTTTCCGTGAGGTAGTCGATTTGCACATCGCCATTGCCCAGGCGCTTGAGCACATTGGCGATGGCCATGCGCATCACGTTCAGCGGCTGGTTGATCTCATGGGCCAGGCCGGTGGCCATTTCGCCGAGGGTGGCCATTTTTGCGCTTTGGGTCAGTTGTTGCTGGGAGCGGCGCACTTCGGTGTTGTCGCGGCCCACGGCTTGCACTTCGATCAGGGCGCCTTGTTCATCGAAGACGCCGCGGTCCGACCACACCCACCAGGCATGTTCGCGCCCCGGCAGTTGCAGGCTGATTTCCGCGGTGCTCACCGGGAATTCCGGGGTCAGTTGCTGGATGCGCTGCACAAAGGCGGCGCGTTGTTCATCCGACAGCCACTGGCCCAGGTTGATGCCTGGCAATTGTTCGGGCCGGCATTCCAGGTAATTGGCCAGCGGCGTGTTGCCGAAGGTGAGGATCAGGTCGGGGCGGTAGCGGCAGATCATCGCGGGTGAGTCTTCCACCAGGATGCGGTAGCGCTCCTCGCTCTGGCGCACCTGCTCGGCGGCCAGGGTCGCCTCGGTGACGTCCAGCCACAGGCCTACGGCTTCCACCGGCAGGCCGAGGTCGTCGCGCAGCAGCTTGGCTTCGTCGAGCAGCCAATGGTAGTTGCCTTGTTTGTCGCGCAGGCGGTAGCGGCTGCGCACGTTGCCTTCGCGCAGCAGTTGGCGGGTGCGTTCGAAGTAGTGTTCACGGTCGTCGGGGTGGATCAGCGCTGCCAGGGTGTCGTGGTTGCAATCGGCCAAGGTCCAGCCCAGCAGCGGCAACAGGCTGGCGCTGAAAAACGCCGGGTGCAGCGCGCCGTTGACGTAGCGCTGCACGTAGATGACGGCCGGTGAGCTGGCGATCAGGTTGTCCAGGCGCGCATGGGCGGCGGCGGCTTGCAGTTGCTGGTTCTGGATGTCGCTGATGTCGAGCATGAAGCCGATCCAGCGCCGTTCATTGCCGGCGCCCAGCACTTGGCCTTGTATGCGGTACCACAGGGGCGACTGCTCGGACTCGGTGCGTTGCAGGCGCACGCTGGTCAGCAGTGGCTTGCCCAGGGCCTGCAGGTCTTGCAGGCGGCTGTTGAGGGCCTGGCGGTCGGCGGGGTGGATGAGTTCGAGCCAAGTGCCGAGGGGCTGGCGGGTGGGGCCTTCCTCCAGGCTCAGGTTGCGCAATAGTTGCGGCGCCAGCTGGATCTCCTGGGTAGCGGGCAACAGTTCCCACCAGCCAGTGCCGAGCAGGCCTTGCAGGGCTTCTACCCGTTCCAGTTGCTGGTGGTGACGCTGTTCGCGCAGGCGGCCCAGCAGCGGCGCGGCGAGTGCTGCGCACAGGTTCAGCC
This sequence comes from Pseudomonas sp. AL10, assembly GCF_029960685.1. Taxonomy (NCBI): domain Bacteria; kingdom Pseudomonadati; phylum Pseudomonadota; class Gammaproteobacteria; order Pseudomonadales; family Pseudomonadaceae; genus Pseudomonas; species Pseudomonas sp. AL10. Next base: position 41,839 of record NZ_JASBQZ010000042.1, on the reverse strand, counting down.
AGTCACGCTCGCCGGTGTGGTATGCCTGGCCGTTATAGAAACCACACAGCAGCCACGCGGCGGCGCCATGGCTGTCGCGGTACGGCACCAGGAAACCGTCGGCATTGCCAAATACACTGTGCAAGCGCGGGTTGTCGCTGCGGCCCTGGGCAACGTCCAGGCTCAGTGGCGTGTTGCCGTTGATGCTGTCCAGGCTGGTGCCCAGGTGCTGCCCGGTTTGCCATAAGGCCGGGGCGTCGTGGGCGGTGTATTGGCTGTAGATGCGCCAGCCCTGGTCATCTTCGTCGAGCAGTGCCATGGCGACGCAGGGGATGCGCCAGCGCTGGGCCACGCTGCGCAGGTGTTCGCTGAACACCTGAGGCAAGCGGTTGAGGCTGCACACGCGCAGCTGTTCGCTCATCAGGGCGGCGAGTTGGTGGTTCTGTTCGCGTTGCTGCACCCGTGCCCGGTCAGCCAGCAGGTCAGTGATGTCCAGCAGGTGCAGGGCCCAGGCGTCGCCCTCTGGCTTGATCCAGCCGCGGGTATGCAGGACCTGGCCGGCGGCGCCCTGGAAGTCCAGATCCAGGCCGTGTCGTTGCCACTCCTGCGGTGTGCCCTCGACACTCAGCGCGCTGTCGGCACACAGCAAGGCCTGCAAGGGTGGGTTGGGCACGTTGGCAAGATGCTGGGCAAGCAAAGGCCTCAAGGCGCCCGTGATGCTCAGCACCCGGCCCAGGTTGTCCAGTTGCACTTGCAGGCCCGGCGCGGGCGTCGTTGGCGCGTCCAGAGCCAGGGCGCTGGTAAGCCCGCGCAGGCGTGCGAACAATTTATCCCCTGTCGTCAAAACTGAAGGCTCGAGGTGGCAGTGAGGTTGGTGGGCAGGTTGGGTACGGTACCCACCCCAGGCAACACCAGGGCCGGCAAGACCGCTTTGATATTGGCCGAGGGGTAGGTGATCTTCACCGTCAGCAAATTATTGGTGTAGGTGGCGGTGATATAGCCGGGCAAGAACTTCAATGAGCCTGGGATCCAGTTCAACTGGGCCTGGGCTGCATCCTTGGCGCGTTGCACAACCAGGGCCGAATAGCCGGCGGTGCTGGGGTCCAGGGACACACTGCGGCGTACCCCTTCGGCGGCCGCTTGGTGAAATGACTGCATCAACAGCAGCGGCAAGCTGTAGCTGAGCATGCCGTAGAACACCGCAAAGAAAATCACGAAGACCAAGGCAAACTCGATCGCCGCAGCACCTTTTTGCTTTCTCGGGAGGCTCGATTTCATGACTGCGTCTACCCTGAGGCGAGTACTTGATATCAGCATAGAATCATTCAGCCAAAAGGGATGTTTTTTACGTGATCCAGACGCTAGTGATTGTGCTGTGGTTGGGCGTATGTGCCGTGCAGGATATTCGCCAGCGCCAAATTGCCAATACGCTGACCCTGGGCGTCGGGCTGTTGGCGTTGATCTACCTGCTGTGGGCGGGGTCGACGTGGCTGGGCGCGCCCCGCAGCGAGGGCGGCCTGGCCCTGGCTTTGGCGCTGGTGCTGACCTTGCCGGGCTATGCGTTGGGCCGCTTTGGCGCAGGGGATGTGAAGTTGCTCGCCGCCCTGGGGCTGGCCTCCAATATCGAGTACCTGCTGGGGTCGCTGATCGGTGCGGGCATCGCTATGGTGGCCTGGACACTTATGCATCAAGGGCTTAGCTCAAACCGCGTTAAGCGGGCAGGGCCCGCGTCAACAAAACAGCCTTTTGCGCCCTTCGTTTTGACAGGTTTTGCCGGCAGCTGGTTTTGGATCCATCAGTCGCGCGAGTTGATTAATGCTATGTACATAGTCGGAAAGTACGTCTACGTTTAATCAGGAGTTGTGTAGGAATTTTCGTCAGAAAGGATAGGTCATCATTTGGCTTGCCAGGCATGGAGTAGCGCGTGAACAAGCTTACGTCCGCAGTAAAAGTGCTCGTAGTCGACGATCAACCCTTAATCGTAGAGGAGCTCTGTGAATTTCTTGAAAGCAGCGGGTACCGTTGTGTCCCGTGTGAGTCCAGTGAGCAAGCTGTCCAGCGTTTCAAGGAAGACCTTCAGATCGGTTTAGTGCTGTGTGACCTGCATATGCCGGACATGGACGGCATCGAGCTGGTGCAGGCGCTGCAACGGATCGCCGGCAAGCATCGCGCGTTCGAAGCGATCATGCTTACCGGTCGCGCTGACAAGCAGGATGTGATCAAGGCCCTGCGTGCAGGTATCGCCGATTACTACCAGAAGCCGATCAACCTCGATGAATTGCTCGAGGGCCTCAAGCGCCAGGAAGCGGCATTGGAGGAGCGGCAGAAAGACCTGCAGTTGGGCACGCTCAACCAGAAGTTGCAGTACCTGTCCGAATCCATCAACGACTTGTATATGGACTTGGACAAGGTGCGCCGCAACCCGACGCCCCAGGACCATGACGGGGACCCATCGGCCGATGAAGCCGGGCCGGTGGAGATCCCGGCGATCTTCAATCAACTGTCACCGCGCCAGTTGGATGTGGCCCGCCTGGTGGGCAAGGGCCAGACCAACTACCAGATTGCCTGTGAGCTGGGGATTACCGAGAACACGGTCAAGCTGTATGTGTCCCAGGTATTACGCCTGACCCATATGCACAACCGCACGCAGTTGGCGCTGGCGTTGTCACCGAACAACTCGGCGATGCGCCAGCGAGTAACGGCGCACTAGCACCGCCCCCTGTAGGAGCGAGCTTGCTCGCTCCTACAGGGGGGATTTTATTTGCTGCCCTGCGCAGTCCCGCCTACTTTCTGATCAAAAAACTCCGGGATTGGATGCTTGTTGCTGTCCAGCCAGCGCTTGAGCGCCTGCTCGCGTTCTGCCGGCGTTGTTTTTTGCGGATTGGCCGAGGCGGCGCGCCCGCTCAGTTGCAGCGCCATCCAGTTTTCCGTTTCTGCCTGCCGGGGTGAAGAAGGCCCTGCTTCGATGGCCGAAGCGAGGAGCGGCAGGGCCAGGCAGGCAAGGCCGGCGAGGTGGTGGAATTTCATCATTGACTCCCTATTTCACAGAGGCCGGCAGCGTGTCGCTGACCGCCGCTACCTGATCCTTGACTGGACGCTGCGGTGCCGTGCCAGCGTCCTTGAGGTGTTGCGCGCGTGCCTGGGCCTGGGTCACCTGCTCGGGGCTCAACCCGAGTTGGCCGACCACTTTCGCGGCTTGCTCCCAGTTGTCTTGGTAGATCAGCAAAGTCACCAGGTTCACCGCCGCCAGTTGATCGCTCTGCTTGAGCTCGATGGCGGTCATGAATTCAAAGCGTGCGTCTTCCAGGCGCCGTTGGTCGAGGTACACCACGCCCAGGTCATTGCGGATTTTTTCGTCGGTGGGCGCCAGCCGTGCCGCACGCTGCAGGTGAGCCATGGCCTGGCCGTTGTCGCCCCTGGCCGACGCCAGTTGCCCCAGGCCGTGCTCACCGTCGGCGGCCAGGCAAGTGCCCAGCAGGCTGCGGTACAACGGCTCGGCGTCTGGGCGGCCCAGCAAGCGATAGGCGCGGGCTTGGCGTTGACGAACCTGGGGCAGGGCGCTGGGCAGGTTCTGCAGGTTGGCGAGGCTGGCGTGCAGTTTGCCTTCGTTGGCCATGTCATCGGCCAGGTTCAACGACAGCTCCTGGTCGGCGCTGGGCTTGGGGCAACTGCCCGGTGCCAGCAACCCGGCCCACGGAACCTGGCCATTGCTGGCACAACCGCCCAGTATCAGCAGGCTCAAGGCGACGATCAGTGGTTTCATGGCAGGCTCCTCAAAAGTTATTCAAGGCTCGGGAGATGGCGATCATCGCCGGCCCCCCGAGCACGATCAGCAAGGCGGGAAACAGGAACACCATCATCACCACGGACATCTTTGCGGACATCTTCGAGATGTATTCCTGCAGGCGGGTCAGGCGGCGGTCGTCGAGCAACTGCTTGAGGGCCAGCAAGGATTTCATCGCGCCGCCGCCCTGGTGGATCAACTGCTGAAGGATGATGCAGGTGTCGGTGAATTCATCCACGGCCAGCAGGCGTGCGGTCTTGCCCAACTCTTCGGACAGCTCCAGGCCGGAGTCGACCCTTACCAGGATCAGGCGCAGTTCATGGGTCAGGTCGGGGAGCAAGCGCTGGGCTTCGGTGCTCAACACCCGCAGCGATTGTTCAACTGCCATGCCGGATTCGAACAGGATGCGCAGTAACGGAATGAACGTGGAAATTTCCCGCGCGATACGCTCCTGGCGGTATTTCGCGCTGAGGGCCAGGATGCGCTTGGGCAGCAGGTAACCGATGCCCAGGGCAATTGCCGGGGCAATCCAGGGCGAGCCGGCGTGAGGAAACAGCAGTTGCTGGCCGAGCAGGGTCAAGCCCAGCAGCACGATGGGCACGCCGATCTGGAAGGCGGCGAACATGGAGCGCTGGTTGGCTTTGCGCCAGCCGACGCGGTTGAGCAGGGTCTGGGTTTCGTTGTCCAGGCTGACCGAGCGCTGGGCCACGGCGCTGGCGCCCAATTGGCGCATCAGGCTGCCGAGTTTGTCCTCGCGGGTCAGTTGGCCTTGCAGGCGTTGGCTGACCAGGCGTTGACGGCGCCGTTGCTCCAGCAGGTTGCCGACGATCAAGGCGACGGCGGCGAGCGACAACAGGATGCAGATCAGGATGGCCATCTCAAATACTCCGCAACATGCGCCACATGACGAAGGTGCCCGTGATGTCGAGCGCCGCCGCGGCCAGCAGCAGGTATTGCCCGGTTCCGTCATTCCACATGCTCATCAGGTAGCCCGGGTTGACCATCAAAAAGTAGCCGACCATGGCGATGGGCAAGCCTGCCAAGACGTACGCGGTCATGCGCGTTTCGCCGGTCATGGCCTTGAGTTGGCGTGCACCCTGTTCGCGCTCGCGGATCATCTTGATCAGGTTTTCCAGCAGCTCGCTGGCGTTGCCGCCGTAGCGGTGGTTGACCTTCAGGCCCAGGGCAAACAGGCGGAACTCATCGCGCTCGTAAAACTCGGCAAAGTCGCTGACCGACTCCGGCAGGCTCACGCCCATTTGCACGTTACGCTGGATGCGGCTCATGGCCTGTTTGAGCGGCGCTTCGGTGCTGTCGATCGCACCCAGCACGGCGTCTGCCAGGGTGCGCCCGGACTTGAGGCTGCGCACGCTGTGGTCCAGTAGTTGGGGTAATTGTTCGATCATGCGCTGCACTCGCCGTTGGTAGCGCCAGGCGATAAACACACGCAGCAGCAGCGGCGGCATGATCAGCATCACCAACAGGCCCAGCCCGCCGGCCAGCAAGTAACCCAGCAACATGCCCACCGCCCAGGTACTCAGCCACAACCCCAGGCGATCGGTGGGCTTGCCCAGGCCGGCGCGCTGGAACATGCGCTCCAGCGCGACCCAGCTGCCGTTCGGCTCCTGGGCTACCGGCTGGCCATCGGAGAGGCGCTCCAACACCCGATCGGTACCGGCCTGGCGCAGCCCTCGCTGGAACAGCCAGACGGACAGGCTGATCAGCAGGACGCAAATGAGCAGCAAGACAAGTCCGGTCATGAGCCCTCTCTACAACGGCAATGCCGATTCACGCCGCAGCTTGTCGCCGGCCGGGTTGAGCGCTTCGCGCAGGAAGCCAAAACCGGTACGGCGGTCGAGGCGGAACAGGGTGTTGGTGACATACACGTCGTCGCGCACGCCAACCACTTCCACCACCTCGCTGACGCAACGGCGCCCATCGGGCAGGCGCGTCAGTTGAATCACCACATCCAGTGCAGCGCAGATCATCTGCCGCAGGGTTTTCTCCGCCACCACACGGCCGGTCAGGCCCACCAGGGTTTCCAGGCGCAGCAGCGCGTCCTGGGCATTGTTGGCGTGCACGGTGCTCATGGAACCGTCATGGCCGGTGTTCATGGCGGTCATCACGTCGAGCACTTCGACGCCACGGATCTCGCCAAGGATGATGCGGTCCGGGCGCATCCGCAGGGCGTTGCGGATCAGGTCGCTGGCCTTGACCTCGCCATGCCCCTCGGCATTGGGCGGGCGGGTTTCCAGGCGCACCACATGGGGGTGGCCCAGTTGCAACTCGGCCACGTCTTCGATGGTGACCAGGCGTTCGTGGGGGTTGATCAATTGGCTGAGGATATTGAGCAGCGTGGTCTTGCCGGTGCCGGTGCCGCCACTGATGAGGATATTGCAGCGTTTGCCCACCGCCTCCTGGAAGAACTCGAAGATGTTGTGGTCGATGGTTTGCATCGCCACCAGGTCGCTGCTCTTGAGCATGTCCTTGCGAAACTTACGGATCGACAGGCAGGGGCCGTCCAGGGCAATTGGCGGGATGATCGCATTGACCCGGCTGCCATCGGGCAAGCGCGCATCGACCATCGGCGACGACTCATCCAGGCGCCTTCCGAGGGGCGCGAGAATGCGCTGCATTACACGTTCTACATGGTGCGCATCGATAAAACGCAGGTCGCTCTGGTGGAGCACCCCGTCACGCTCGATAAACACCCGGTGCGGGCCGTTGACCAGGATCTCGGTGATCGACACATCGCGCAGCAGCACTTCCAGCGGGCCGAATCCGGTCAGCTCATCGACGATTTCCTCAGCCAGACGCTCCATCTCATAACGCGAGATCGCCAGGTGCATGCGCGTGATGTACTCGGCCACTTTGTCGATGACAAATTGCGCCAGGGATTGGCGCGAGCCTTCCAGCAGGTTCTGGCCGGATTCTTCGATGGCATCGATGATGTAACGATGCAGCACCAGTTTCAGGCCATCGTGGTCGTTGTGCGCGGCTGCCCCACGGGCCGGGGCGCCGAAGAGTTTTTCGCTGTTCATCGACTCGTCCCCAGCAGGCGTTCGAACCAGCGTGTCGAAGGTTTATCCAAGCCTTCGGTGCGTTTGGCCAGGCGCTCGCCCAGGTGGCGCAGGGCTTGGGTCAAAGCTTCGCGTGGGGCCAGGGTGAACAGGCTTTGCCCCTGGTTTTTGGCGTTCAGGCGCACTTCGGGGCTCAGGGGCAGCACGGCGATGCACTCCAGGCCGAAGCTTTTTTCCAGGGCTTCGGTGTCGGGGGCACAGCCTTTGATGTAGCGATCGACGAGCAGCTTGGCATGGTCGAGCTTCATGCCTTTTTCGCGCCACAGGTTCAGCACCGCCAGGTTACGCCGACAGTCGAGCACGCCCTGGTCGGTGCACCACAGCAACTTGTCGCAGTGGCTGACAAAGGTGCGCAGGGCTTCGCTGTCCGCTTGCCCGGTGAGGTTGACCACGATGTGCTGGAAGTGCTGGCGCAAGGCGCTGAGCAACATGTACAGCTCGGCGGCGCTGGTTATTTCCAGGGGCTCATCGCTGGCGGCGTAGGCGAGGATGCGCAGGCCATCGTCGGTGCTGGTGAACGCGCTGTTGATCAGGGTGGCGTCCAGGCGGCGCAGGTGGCGCAAGGCGTCGCCGAAATTGAAGGTGCTGTCCAGGCCCAGCAGCGCCAGGCTGTCGCCCCTGGGCAGGCCGAGGTCGAGCATCAGCGTCTGCTGGCCACTCTTTTGCACCACCATCGCCAGGTGGCTCGCCAGCAGGGCGCCATCGGTGTTGCCCTGGGCGCCGTAGAGCACGGTGAGGCCGCCGAGATGGGCGTTCGGCGCCGTGGGCGGCAAGCGCTTGCTCAGGCGTCGCACCAGCCCGGCCACTTCGCTGGAGCGCGAGCCATAGGCGACAAAATCCCGGGCGCCGGCACGCATGGCATTCAAGACAAGCTGGTTGTCCATGCCGTCGCCCAAGGCCACTACTGCCAACATCGGCTTGGCTTCCAGGGCGCCTTCGATCAAGGCACTCTGGGCCACCAGGTGTTCACGGTCCAGGCCTACGAACACCAGGTTGGCGAAGGTCACGTCCACCAGTGCCAGCAATTCATCGAGGCTGCCGCCGCCCACGCTGATCACTTGGCCAAGGGGCGCCAGCGCGCCCTGGAGCCATTCCAGGTCGGTGCTGTTGCGGGTGATTGCCAGGAAGGTCTGGCTCAGGCTATCGCTCATTGGGAAAGTCCACTGCGACGGTCGAAGTTGCCGTTTTCCAGGAAGAACAGGCGGAACCAATTCGGGTCGTAGGTGCGCAGTTTCTCGCCGGGCAGCGACGGCAACTGCGCATTGGCGGCCAGTGGCTGTACCAGATGCGGCGTGACGATCATCAGCAGTTCTTTTTCTTCGCTGTTTATAGTGGAGTCGCGGAAGAAAGCACCAATGATCGGGATGTCGCCCAGGCCTGGCAGCTTGGCGATCGTGGAGCGGTTGGTGCTGCTGATCAGGCCGCTGATCACGAAGCTTTCACCGTCGGCTAACGACACGCTGGTGTCGGTGCGCCGGACGGTCAGGGCGGGTACCTGGATGCCCTGGATCCGGATCGCGTTGTTGTAATCCAGCTCGCTGACTTCCGGGGCGACTTTCAAGGCGATGCGGTTGTGGTCGATGACCGTCGGCGTCAGCGTCAGGCGAATGCCGAATTCCTTGTACTCGATGGTGATGGTATCGCTGCCGGCACTGGGCACCGGAATCGGCACTTCGCCGCCGGCCAGGAAGGTCGCGCTCTGGCCGCTCATGGCCACCAGGCTCGGGCGTGCCAGGGTATAGGCGAAGCCGCTGCTTTCCAGGGCGTTGATCAGTGCCTTGACTCGGCCACCGCCAAACCCGATGTTGAAGTTTTCGGCGCTCACCGGCAATTTGAAGATGCCCTCTGAAGGGGATAGCAAGCTCGGGCTGCCGAGGAAGAAATTGTTGCCCATGCCGAGGATCTTGGTGCTGGCCTCCTTGAGCTTGGTTCGGCTGACTTCGACGAAGCGGATATCGGTCTGCACCTGGCTGGGCAGCGTCGGGTCTTCGGAGGGCGACAGCGATTGGCTGGTCAGCGCCGAGGTGGCCTTGCCTTTGACGAACACCATGCTCTGGCGCGGGGTGGTCGAGCAGCCTGTCCACACCATCAGGCTGGTGGCACCGCTGCCGACACCGGTGAGCAGAAAGTGGCGGTCGCCGTTGACCCGCACGTCGGCGATTTTTGGGTCGCCGATGGCCAGGCGCGTAATCGCTACCGGCGATTGCAGCTCGGTTTGCAAGCCTTCGCCCACCTCGATCACGGCGGGCAACTGGCCCAGGGCGTTACAGCTGCCCGATGCGCCCATCGCCATGCCCAGGGGCAGGCACGGCAGCATCAAGGCCAAGGCCAATTGAGCGTAGCGTTGGCTCATTCAAGGCATCCTTGTTCAATCAGGGGGTAGGTTGTGCCGCCGCCGCGCCGCGAATCACTTCGACGCCCCGACGCTGGCCGGTGTCGGCCACCGCGGGGGTGATTTTTTTTGGCGGGCCGCTGAGGGCCAATTGGGTGAATTGGTAGAGGTCGCGGTTGGCGCTTTGCACCTTGTCCGGGGTGTCGCTTTCGCCGGCCCAGTAGCGGCTGAGCAGTTGTTCGTCGGCACTGCGCACGGCCAGGCGCAGCGTGCCGGCTTGGGAGGCGAGCATCAGCCGGCTCAGCAAGGGTTCGGGCACCGCCAGCACCACACTGCGCGCGGCAGTGCGGCGTTGGGCAGCCTGGGCGCGTTCTTCGGCGGTGGCGGGTGGCGGTACGGCCGGGGTGCCGTCGTTGGCCAAGCCCAACTGATCACCGACGCTGAGCAGGCGAATTGCCGGGATGACCACCTGCGCCGACTGCTCGGCATTGGCATTGTCCTGGCGCAAGAACAGCAAGACATCCACGTAATCGCCGGGGCTCAACTGGCCACCGGCACCGATGACCTCATCGACGGCGACGGCCAGCGCTCGTTCGTTTGTACGAATCATGCGGGCCAGGGGGCCGCCGGCGGTGAAGCTCTCATCATTGAGCCAGGTGCCGGCACCCAGGGCCCGCAAGGGCGTGCGGCCGATGGCCTGGTCAACGCTGGTCAGGCTGCCAGCCGGCACGGTGCGCAGTTTTTCCACGGCGACATCGGCAGCCGTGAGGGGCACAAAAGGCGCAACCGCATGCACCAGCACCACGACCGGCTGGCGGGTTTGGTCTTCCACGACGGCAACGGTTTTTTCAACGGAAATGACAGGTTCTGGCGAGGGCGCTACGGAGGGTGCCGGTGGACGACTCAGCACCAGGCCCCAATACCCTGCAACCAGGGCTCCGATAAGCAGCAAGCCAGCCAGGACCATGCTGATACGACTGTTCATGACGGCGCTCCCTATCCTGTTGCACTGCTTTTATTCCCGTTTATCCAAACGAGTTAAATTCGCAACTGGGCTGTGATGAACAACTAACGATTTGGCTATTTGAAGGTAGCCCAGCTAGGACAAATTGCCATTACTGAATGAAAAATTTATCTGCGCGGTTACAGCGGGGGCTGTAAATAACGGATTTGTGGGGCTGGCGGGGTGACTAATACTTTGTGATTAATTCGTTCTTACAGTTGTGAGTGTTAAATTTGTTGACAATGCTCTAGTGGCACACGGCAATCATTGTGTGGGCCAGCTGTATCGGCGCTTTGTGGCGCATGAGGGAGATCTCCTATGATCCTTGACCTGTTCTTGAAATTTTACATTCACGCTCAGTTATTCCTGCGCCGTAGAGACGGGGCGTCGGCCATTGAATATGTGATTATTGTGGCGATAGTTGCATTAGGTATCATCAGCTTTGGTGGTGGGCTTGGCGATAAAATAAAAGCCATTTTTCAGCAAGTGTCTGATGCGCTGCCAGCCGCGTAATAGTCATTGCTACAGGTTATTGTTCCGGTAATTATTTTATCAGGTACCGCCCATGACCCACCTTTCGTCATCCCGCCAACAAATCCTATTGGTGGATGACGAGGAGGATGCGCTGGTCGAGTTGGCCGAATCCCTCGAAAACGAGGGATTCGTCTGTTTTACCGCGACCTCCGTCACCTTCGCTTTGCAAGAATTGACACTTAACCCCGATATCGCCCTGGTCATCACCGATCTGCGCATGCCTGAGGAAAGCGGTATCTCCTTGATCAAGCGCCTGCGCGAACATACCTCACGCTCGCATTTGCCTGTGATCGTGATGTCTGGCCATGCAGAAATGGACGATGTCAGCGATATGCTGCGTTTGCAGGTGCTGGACCTGTTTCGCAAGCCTATCTACCTGGTGCGCTTGCTCGATACCCTCAACAACCTGTTTCCCCTCTCTACACCTGGTCGGTAACGGACCGGCACCGCTTATTAAATGTGGGAGCTGGCTTGCCTGCGATAGCGGTGGTTCAGTTAAAGATTCATTGACTGACACACCGCCTTCGCGAGCAAGCCCGCTCCCACATTTGGCTCGTGGGGTGCCAGGCACTTTGTCGTCGATTGTCCGGCCGTCATCGCAGGCAAGCCAGCTCCCACATAAGCTCCCACGCAACAGCTTCACAGTTGATAACTGAAACTCAGCGTATACCGCGGCCTGCGGTTGAAGCTGTCCAGGGCGATATCCGACATTGGTTTGGCCGCCTCCAGCGCGATGTTGTAGTACTTCTTGTCGCCAAAGCGTAGACCCACCGCCGCCGAGGACATGTCGTTAGCCTTGACTGGCAGGTCGTTGAACCAGGATTTGGCGCGGTCGACTACTACGTAGGGTTGCAGGATCTTCACCCAGTTGCCGGTGCGGTTGAAGCTGTAGTTGACCTCGTACGCCACCCCCCAGCCTTTGTCGCCCGAGCCTTGGTCGTCCGGGTAGCCACGGCCGAAATTCTGCCCGCCGAAGGTCACGCGTTCGCTGTCGGGCAGGGTGTTGTCGCTCCAGTACAGCGCACCGGAGAGCACGCCTTGCCAGTTGTCGAAGAACTTGTCGCTTTGCACGCCGGAAAGGCGCAGGCGGAAGAAGTCGAGGTCGGGTTTGGCCACGCCCAGGTCACTGCGGGCCTTGGCGCCCAGACCGTCGATGCCCTGGTACAGGCCACCACTGATGATGCGCAGGCGTTGCGCGTCGGCTTTGCGCCAATCGCCTTCGAAGGCCAGGGCACGCAGGTTGGATTCGATGTCGAAACTCAGCGGGAAACCCACCAGTTTGTAGCGCGTGGTCTGGTCGACGGCGTACAGGCGCGTACCCAGGGTGAGTGACTCGGTGGGGGAGGCAATGAACGGGTGGCTCAGGCCAATGGAGTAACGGTCGATGGACTGGTGCGGCTTGAGTTCGAAACCGCCGTCCAGTTGTACGCTGCTGTTGGGGTCGGCGCGATAGCGTTCGGCGGCGAGTGCCAGTTGGGTGCCCTCGGCGTTGATGAACTGGTTGTAGTCCACGCGGTAGTAATGTTCTTTGTCCTCGCCGGGCGGGAACAGGCCGCTGACGCTGAGCTGTTCGCCCATGGACGTCTGGGAATTGCTGGTAGCGCTCAGCAACGCTTGCGTGCCGCCACGGCTTTTTTGCACCAGGCTCATGCTGGTAGTGAAAGGTTTGCGGCTGGCCTGGATCTGCATGTGCGTGGCGCCATCGGTGGTGCCCGGTGGCGGTACTTGCGCCTGTACGCTGAGGCCGGGGATGCGGCTCATCAGCGTGGTGTAGCGCTCGAACGTCTTGCGGGTCAGCGGGCGCTCAGCCAGGAGCTTCTGCGCGAGCTTATCGACGTAGGCCGACACCGAACCGATGTCGCCGGTTTGTTGATAGTCCTTGATGTAGCCCTCCACCAGTACCACGCGGACCAGGCCGTTTTCGAAGTTCTGTTGCGGCAGGAACGCGTAGGACAGCAGGTAGCCATCCTCCTGATAACGGCGGGTGATGCCACGGGTCGCTTCAATCAGTTGGGCGAGGTTGGTTTCCCGTCCAATCAACGGCGCATACACCTTTGCCGTCTCGGCGAGCGGGTAGATCGTTCCGCCTTCGATCTGCAACTTTCGAATAGTGACCTTGGTGTCCATCAACAGCGGTTGGCCGGCAGTCGGCGGCGCTTCAGGTACCTGGGTTTTCGACGTGGGTGGTCGGTAGGCATCAGCGGGCAGGTTGGGCACCGGCAGGGTGCGGACAGTGTCGTTGCTGTTAAGAAAGCTGGGAAGGGTCTCGGCCTGGGCGTAGGCACTGAGGGTGAGCAATAACAACGGCGTCAACACGCGCATAGGACACTCCATGGTCAACTGCAGCAGCGCTTCGGGCCCGCCGGGTTCTGGGACTCGGTTCGGGAGGGCGGCGATTGATAAAACGTGTCGCCGCCCATAAAAAAGACGAGAGACTTATTAAAGGTCTCTCGTCTCAACCAAGCGTAGGCGCTGTAGGGGAGGCCGTCTAATCGGCCAGGTGCATTTCTATTTGCCGGTCAGGCCGTTCAACAGACCGCCCAGACCGCCTGTGGCTGTAGTGCCGCCTGTGGTTGTGGCCGTGCCGGTTGTTGTGGCGGTAGTGCCGATATTCAGGCCGCCGAGCAAGCCACCGCTGGTGCCGCCAGTGGTGCCGCCGGTTACCAGGCCACCCACCGAGGCGACGGTGCCGCCGACCGCTGTGACGGTGGTGCCCACCGCGTTGGTGATCGGGTTGGCATTGGCTGCCGTCAAGTTAGTGCCCACGCTGCTCACAGCGCCGCCGACTTGAGTGACCAAACCATTCACCGGAGCTCCCACACCGGTAGTCGTGCCGATGGTTTGCGTCAGGTTGGTGACGCCGCTGGTCACAGGGTTGAGCGCTGCGCCGACATTGGCGGCTACGGTGGCGACCGGTGCGGTAGCTGCGGTGTTTGCTACACCTGTGCCACCCAGCACAGTGCCCAGCGAGGCAACGGTGCCGCCGACTGCACCACCGGTCACACCCGCTGCACTGACGGTGCCGTTGGTGTTGCCCACGTTCAGGCCGGTACCTACGTTAGCCACCAGGCCACCCACCAGCTCTGGAATACCGGGAGCCGAGGTGCCACCGGTTGGGGCCACATAACCGCCCGATTTATCCAGTGTGCCACCGACGCCAGTGAGCACGGTGCCGACAATACCGGTGACTGGGTTGCCGGTGCCGCCAGTGCTGGCGACTTGAGTACCCAGGCCAGTGACAGCCGAACCGACTTTATCCAGTACGCCATTGAGTGGAGCGCCCAGGCCGGTTGCGTTGCCCAGGTTGCCGGTGGTGTTTTCCACCAGCGACACCACAGGCACCACGACTTTGCTGCCCAAGGTGTTGGTCAACGAACCCAGCGGGCCGGTGGTGCTGGCCGTGCTCAGGGTGTCGCCGAGCATGGTAACGGTGGTGCCGACTTTATCCACGACGCCACCTACCGCTGTGCCCACGCCACCTGTCACGCCGCCGACCACAGGTATGCCGCCCAGAGTGGTTGACAGCGATTGGCCGGTGGTCGAGAGGCCGCCGCCCAGGTCCGCCACGCCATTACCTACGCCTGCCACTGTCGTGCCGAGGGAGTTGCTGTTGGTGCCCAGTGAGCCCAAGCCGGTGGTCACACCAGTGCCGATGCTGTTAACAGCAGTGCCTGCCGAGGTGACCAGGCCGCCAGCGGTTGCGCCGACGATCGGTACGCCATTCAGCGTCGAACCCAGGTTACCGACCGCTGTACCGACATTGCCGACTGTGGTGCCAAGGGTGCCGGCGATTTGGCCGGTGACCAGTGGGGTGGTTGTCGAACCTGTTCCGCCACCGGTGCCGCCGCCAGTGCCGCCGCCAGTGCCTCCGCCGGTGCCGCCACCAGTGCCGCCACCAGTGCCTCCGCCGGTGCCGCCACCAGTGCCTCCGCCGGTGCCGCCACCAGTACCGCCGCCAGTGCCTCCGCCGGTGCCGCCGCCAGTACCGCCGCCAGTACCGCCGCCAGTACCGCCGCCAGTACCGCCGCCAGTACCACCGCCAGTACCACCGCCAGTGCCGCCACCAGTACCGCCGTCACCGCCGCCGGTGCCACCGCCCGTACCGCCGTCGCCGCCGCCAGTGCCGCCACCGGTACCACCGCCCGTACCGCCGTCACCGCCGCCAGTGCCACCGCCTGTACCGCCATCACCGCCACCAGTACCTCCACCTGTACCGCCTCCGGCACCTGCACCCGCATCCGGCGATGACGCCGCCACGCTGGATTTATGCCCGCCACCACCGCTGCTGCAGCCGCCCAGGCTCATTGCCAGAACGAGGGCCAGCGCGGTACTTGCTTTCCAAAACACGACTTGAGTTTTCATGATTGAGTTCCTTGCACCTGGTACAACCTTGGTTGTTTCAAACCCTCGTTATTTCTTTGGATAACGATAGGTTTGTCCGTGTGGATATCTCAGGCCAGTGCACTCTTTCACGCAATGCTCAACTTGGTATTAACGATTTATATACATCCGGCCATCGTCGGCTTAATGACTAATACCAAAGGTGTAATGGAGGGATGTTTCAGGATGTTTATATGATTAAAATCAAAGCGTTGTAAATAAAGGCGGACCTCGTAAGGTCCGCTATAACTTAGGGTGTATATATACAATTAATCAGGGGTTTTCAGGCAATCGGCTGCCACTTCCCCCGCATATGTTGAATATCCCCAGCGCCTTTGAGTTCCAACGCCCCGCTGGAACCGGCCGCGCTGCTCATCAATATCACTTCACTGGGCAGGCGCACCGGCTTCATGAACTCGACGTCAATTTCAATATTGGCGGCCGGCAAGTGTTCTGCCAGCGCCGCGAGGGTGCGCGCCTTGTTCCACAACCCGTGGGCGATGGCCTGGGGAAAACCGAACAGCTTGGCGGTTGGCGCACTGAGGTGGATGGGGTTGTAGTCGCCGGACACGCGGGCGTAGCGGCGGCCTATGTCAGTGGGCGCGTTCCAGCGCGTCAGTTCGGTGAGCGTGCCCTGAGTCTGCAATCCGCTGTCCGCAGCTTCGCCTTCAAGCTTCACGCCCCGACATAACATCTGGCTTTCGGCTTCCCACAGGAGCCCAAGGGCATCCTCTACAACGGTGACGATGTCAAAGGTGGCCCCCTTGGGATGGGGGCTGAGATTGCGTGCGTAAACGCCGACACTCACGTCACCCACTCCACCTAGAGGCCGATGAATACGGATGCGATTGCGCAGGTGGATCAACCCCAGCAGTGGAAACGGAAACGTCTTGTCCGTCAGCAATTGCAGTTGCAGGCCGAACGCGAGGATATGCGGATAAGTCGCCGGCAGCATCGGGCTGTCAGCAAAACCGCACACCTTGCGGTACGCCGCAACGGCGCCGGGATTGACATTCATCCGGCAGCGCAACCCACGTTCGGGCAGTGTGCTGCCGGTGATCTTGCGCTTGAGCGCCGCACGCCAATACAGCGGCAGTAGAGGTGGGGTGCTGTCCAAGGTTTGCCATTGCATGCTCAAGCTCCCAGCAGGCTTTGCCCACACACCCGCAGCGCTTGGCCGCTGACCGCACCGGAACCCGGCTGGCTCAGCCAGGCGACGGCTTCGGCCACATCCTGAGGCAAGCCACCTTGGCCCAGGGAGCTCATGCGGCGCCCGGCCTCGCGTAGGGCGAAGGGAATATGCGCGGTCATCTGGGTTTCGATAAACCCAGGCGCGACGGCGTTAATGCTGATCCCACGTTCCTTGAGCAGCGGCGCCCAGGCTTGAGCCAGGCCGATGAGCCCGGCCTTGCTCGCGGCATAGTTGGTTTGCCCACGGTTGCCGGCGATGCCACTGATGGAGGCCAGCAACACCACCCGTGCGTTGTTTTGCAGGGTGCCGCTGTCGAGCAGGGCCTTGGTCAGCACTTGCGCAGCCTTGAGGTTGACCGCCAGCACTGCGTCCCAGTATTCCGGGGTCATGTTGGCCAGGGTTTTGTCGCGGGTGATGCCGGCGTTGTGCACCAGGATGTCGAGCCCGTCTGGCAGGTGTTCGATCAGTTGGCGTGCGGCATCTTCGGCGCAGATGTCCAGCACCACCGTGCGCGCATTCAGGCGTGCGGCCAGGGCTTCGAGGTCAGCCTTGGCCTGGGGCACATCGAGCAGAATGACCTCGGCGCCGTCGCGGGCCAGGGTTTCGGCGATGGAGGCACCGATGCCTCGAGCGGCGCCGGTAACCAATGCCTTGCGCCCGGCCAGCGGGCGCGTCCAGTCTTGCACCGGGGTATCGCAAGCTGCCAGGCGAATGACCTGGCCCGAGATGTAAGCGCTCTTGGGCGAGAGGAAAAACCGCAGCGCGCCTTCCAACTGGTCTTCAGCGCCGTCGCCCACGTAGAGCAACTGCAGCACGCCACCGCTGCGCAGCTCCTTGGCCAGGGAACGGCTGAACCCTTCCAGGGCGCGCTGGGCGCTGGCGGCGAACGGATCGCTGAGGCTTTCCGGCGCCCGGCCAAGGATCACCAAGTGGGCACTGTGGTCGAGGTTTTTAAGCAGTGGTTGGAAGAATTCGCGCAGCTGCTTGAGCTGGTCGGCTTGCTGCAAACTGCTGGCGTCGAACACCACCGCCTTGAGCTTGGGGCCGTGCCCTGGAATCCACGCGGGCGCTGTCGAGGCTTCGGCGCCGTAGCTGTAGACGGCGTCGGTGAGTCGGTTGGCAAACGCCAGCACCTGGGTCGCCAGTGCGCCACCGCCCAGCAGCAGTGCGCCTTCGACCGGGCGCAGGCGTCCGGCTTGCCAGCGTTCCAGGCGTACCGGTGACGGCAGGCCAATGGCGGCGACCAGGCGATGGCCGAGGCTTGAGTTGGCGAAGTCGATATAACGGTCAGACATGGAACGCTCTCCGAAGGCTGGGGTTCAAAGGTTGACCACCCTGGGGTGGCAGTCGTTCGATTGAGCCTAGGCTAGGCTTGATGATTCCACCCACTACCACAAGGGAGCTTTCCATGACTCAATTGCGCCGTGTAGCGATCATTGGCGGTAACCGCATTCCTTTCGCCCGTTCCAATGGCCCCTACGCCACGGCGAGTAACCAGGCGATGCTGACTGCCGCGCTGGAGGGCCTGATCGAGCGCTACAACCTGCACGGCCTGCGCATGGGCGAGGTGGCCGCCGGCGCGGTGCTCAAGCATTCCCGTGATTTCAACCTGACGCGTGAATGCGTGCTCGGTTCGCGCCTGTCACCGCAAACCCCTGCGTACGACATCCAGCAAGCCTGCGGCACGGGGCTTGAGGCGGCGCTGCTGGTGGCCAATAAAATTGCCCTGGGCCAGATCGAATGCGGCATTGCCGGCGGGGTGGACACCACCTCGGACGCGCCGATTGGTGTGAATGAAGGGCTGCGCAAGTTGCTGCTCAAAGCCAACCGCAGTAAATCCATGGCTGACAAATTAAAGGTTCTGTTACAACTTCGTCCCCAGCACCTCAAGCCGGAGCTGCCGCGCAACGGCGAACCGCGCACGGGTTTGTCCATGGGCCAGCACTGCGAGCTGATGGCCCAGACTTGGCAGATCCCCCGCGCCGAGCAGGACCAACTGGCGTTGGAGAGCCATCAGAAGATGGCGGCGGCCTACGCCGCAGGCTGGCACAACGATTTGCTTACGCCCTTTCTCGGCCTCACCCGCGACAACAACCTGCGCCCCGACCTGACCCTGGAAAAACTCGCCAGCCTCAAGCCGGCCTTCGAGCGCAGCGAAAAGGGCACGCTCACCGCGGGCAACTCCACACCGCTGACCGATGGTGCCTCTCTGGTGCTGCTGGGCAGCGAGGCGTGGGCCAAGGAGCGTGGGCTACCAATCCTGGCTTACCTGCGTGATGGCGAAGCAGCGGCGGTGGATTTTGTCCACGGCGCCGAGGGCCTGTTGATGGCGCCGGTTTATGCGGTGCCACGCTTGCTGGCGCGCAACGGCCTGACCTTGCAGGACTTTGATTACTACGAAATCCACGAAGCCTTCGCCGCCCAAGTGCTGTGCACGCTCAAGGCCTGGGAAGACGCCGACTATTGCAAGACCCGCCTGTGCCTGGACGCACCGCTGGGGTCGATCGACCGCAGCCGGCTCAACGTCAAGGGCAGTTCCCTGGCGGCGGGCCACCCGTTTGCCGCCACCGGTGGGCGGATCGTCGCCAACTTGGCTAAATTGTTGGATGCGGCGGGCAAGGGCCGTGGGCTGATTTCCATTTGTGCCGCCGGTGGTCAAGGCGTGACGGCGATAATCGAACGCTGATTGCCGATAAAATTGGCCCATTGAATGCATTCCCAAGGGGTCAGAGGTCAGTAGCCTCTCCCCCCGGCGAGCCGATTGCCGTATAACGAGTTCCACACGCGTGTTTGGTAATACAGGACCCACAATAAAAGCTGATGAAGACTCCTAAACGCATTGAACCCCTGATCGAAGACGGTCTGGTCGACGAAGTGCTGCGCCCTCTGATGAGTGGTAAAGAAGCAGCTGTTTATGTGGTGCGCTGCGGCAATGAATTGCGTTGCGCCAAGGTTTACAAGGAGGCGAATAAACGAAGTTTTCGTCAGGCATCCGAATACCAGGAAGGCCGTAAGGTCCGTAACAGCCGCCAGGCGCGAGCCATGGCCAAGGGCTCCAAGTTCGGCAAGAAAGAAACCGAAGATGCCTGGCAGAACGCTGAAGTGGCGGCGCTGTTCCGCCTGGCCGGTGCGGGCGTTCGCGTGCCCAAGCCGTACGACTTTCTTGAAGGCGTGCTGTTGATGGAACTGGTGGCCGACGAATACGGCGATGCGGCGCCGCGTCTGAATGACGTCGTGCTGGACCCGGACCAGGCGCGCGAATACCACGCCTTCCTGATCTCCCAGATCGTGCTGATGCTGTGCACCGGCCTGGTGCACGGTGACCTGTCCGAGTTCAACGTACTGCTCACGCCTACGGGCCCGGTGATCATCGACCTGCCCCAGGCGGTGGATGCGGCGGGCAACAACCACGCCTTCAACATGCTGGAGCGCGACGTCGGCAACATGGCTTCCTACTTCGGGCGTTTTGCCCCGGAGTTGAAGAAGACCAAGTACGCCAAGGAAATGTGGGCGCTGTATGAAGCCGGCACCTTGCACCCGGCCAGTGTGTTGACCGGTGAGTTCGACGAACCGGAAGAACTGGCGGATGTGGGCGGTGTGATCCGCGAAATCGAAGCGGCGCGGCTGGACGAAGAGCGTCGCCAGGCGATTCGCGCAGCGGATGATGCGCCACCGAGCAAAGTACCGGACGAGCCACCGCCACCGCCTTGGATGCAGTAACTTACAACGGCGCTGATCGTTCCCACGCTCTGCGTGGGAATGCATCCCTGGACGCTCTGCGTCCTAAAGCGTGACGCGGAGCGTCGAAAGCGGCATTCCCACGCGGAGCGTGGGAACGATCATTGTGCTGTCTGTCAGGCGCAGCAGTTACCCGCTGCTAATTCCTTGAGGATCGGGCAATCGGGCCGATGATCGCCCTGGCAGTGCTCCATCAGGTCCTGCAAGGTATCGCGCAGTTGCCCCAGCTCGCGAATCTTGTGATTGAGCTCGTCGATGTGCTGGCGCGCCAAGGCTTTTACGTCGGCGCTGGCTCGCTGGCGGTCTTCCCACAGGGTCAGCAACTTGCCGACTTCTTCCAGTGAAAACCCCAGGTCCCGCGAGCGCTTGATGAACGTCAGGGTGTGCAGGTCATCGTGGCCGTATACGCGGTAGCCGCTGTCGGTGCGGTGGGCGGTTTTCAGCAGGCCAATGGATTCGTAGTAGCGAATCATCTTCGCGCTTAGCCCGCTGGTGCGGGCGGCTTGGCCGATGTTCATGGGCGTTGATCCTCCAAGTCCTTGGGTTTCCAGGTTTTCAACAACAGGGCGTTACTCACCACGCTGACGCTGGATAAGGCCATGGCGGCGCCAGCCAGTACCGGGTTGAGCAGGCCGAAGGCGGCCAGGGGAATGCCGATCAAGTTATACACAAAGGCCCAGAACAGATTCTGTCGAATTTTCGCGTAGGTCTTGCGGCTGATCTCCAGGGCGGCCGGCACCAGGCGCGGGTCGCCACGCATCAAGGTAATGCCGGCGGCGTGCATGGCTACGTCGGTGCCGCCGCCCATGGCGATGCCGATATCGGCAGCGGCCAGGGCGGGCGCATCGTTGATACCGTCGCCGACCATGGCCACCACGCCGGTTTTTTTCAGCTCGGCCACGGCAGCGGCTTTATAGGCAGGCAGTACTTCGGCATGCACATCGTCGATGCCCAAGGCCTCGGCCACCACCCGTGCACTGCCGTGGTTATCGCCGGTGATCAAGTGGCTGCTGATGTGCTGCGCCTTGAGTTGCTGCACGGCCTGCAACGCGCCGGGCTTGAGCGTGTCGCCAAAGGCAAACAGCCCCAGCACGCGGGGTTGCGCGCCTTGCTCGATCAGCCAGGACAAGGTGCGGCCTTCGGCTTCCCATTCCTTGGCACGCGGGCCTAAATCGCCTGCGTCCAGGCCGGTCTCTTCCAGCAAGCGGCGATTGCCCAGCGCCAATGGACGACCGTCGAGCGTACCTGCAATGCCGCGCCCGGTCAGGGATTGGCTGGCGCTCACATCGGCCACGTCCAAGCCTCGTTCGCGGCAAGCATCCAGCACTGCCTTGGCCAGTGGGTGCTCACTGCCGCGTTGCAAGGCGCCGGCCTGTTGCAACAACAGGGCTTCGTTGCCATCCACGGCCGCCAAGTGGGCAATGTTGGGCGCGCCGGAGGTGAGGGTGCCGGTTTTGTCGAACACCACGGCGCTCACGGCATGGGCGCGCTCCAGGGCTTCGGCGTCCTTGATCAGGATGCCGTGGCGCGCTGCGACGCCGGTGCCAGCCATGATCGCGGTCGGCGTGGCCAGGCCCAAGGCACAAGGGCAGGCGATCACCAATACGGCGACCGCATTGATGATGGCGGTTTCCAGGGAGGCACCGTACAGCCACCAGCCCACCACGGTGATCAGCGCCAATACCAGCACGGCGGGTACGAACACCTGGCTGACTTTATCCACCAGTTTCTGGATCGGTGCCTTGGCGGCCTGAGCGTCTTCGACCAGGCGGATGATGCGCGCCAGCACGCTTTCCGCGCCCAGGGCGAGGGTGCGCACCAGCAAACGGCCTTCACCATTGATGGCGCCACCGGTGACCGCGTCGCCGGGTTGTTTGGGCACCGGCAGGCTTTCGCCGCTGATCAGCGCTTCATCGGCATGGCTCTGGCCCTCCACCACCTCACCGTCCACCGGGAAGCGTTCGCCTGGTTTGACCAGCACCAGGTCACCGTGCTTCAAGGCACTGATGGCGACGTCTTCTTCGCGGCCGTCCTGCACGCGGATCGCCCGTTCCGGACGCAAGGCTTCAAGGGCGCGGATGGCGCTGGCGGTCTGGCGCTTGGCGCGGCTTTCCAGGTATTTGCCCAGCAGTACCAAGGCGATTACCACCGCCGAGGCTTCGAAGTACAGGTGCGGCGTCACGCCTGGGGCGGCGGTGAGCCATTCATAGATACTCAGGCCGTAGCCGGCACTGGTGCCGATCGCCACCAGCAGGTCCATATTGCCGGCGCCGGCGCGCACGGCTTTCCAGGCGGCGACATAGAAGCGCGCACCCAGGATGAATTGCACTGGCGTGGCCAGGGCAAACTGTATCCAGGCGGGGAGCATCCAGTGCAGGCCGAAGGGTTCTACCAGCATCGGCAGCACCAAGGGCAACGCCAGCAGAATGCCCGCCACCAGCGACCAGCGCTCGCGGCGCAGACGCCGGGCCTGATCGGCGTCGGTGGCGGTTTCGCTTTGGGGCAGGGTGGCGGTGTAGCCGGCCTTGTCGACGGCGGCGATCAGCACGCTGGGGTCCATCTGGCCCTGTACTTCGATGTGCGCGCGTTCATTGGCCAGGTTGACGCTGACACGTTGCACGCCCGGCACCTTGCCCAGCGCGCGCTCGACCCGCCCGGCACAGCTGGCACAGGTCATGCCGCCGATGGGCAGGTCAAAGGTGGTGGATCCATTCATGGGGCAGTCCTCCAAGAGAAGTTGCCACTAGGATCAACCTTAACCTGTGGGGAAGGTCAAGCCCGATCGTTCCCACGCTCTGCGATCGTCCCCACGCTCTGCGTGGGAATGCAGCCCGTGACGCTCCGCGTCACCCTGGCGTTGAAGTAGTGCCTTGTACCCGGGACGCGGAGCGTCCGATGAGGCGTTCCCACGCAGAGCGTGGGAACGATCGTGGGGTTACTCAGTATTCCAATGCCGCAGCTTTGAGGTACATGCCGTCCGGGCCCAGGGCAATGCGCAATTTGCGTACATCACCGGCTTTCAAAGTGATGTTCTGCGCGGCAGGTGCGAGCATGCCCGGCTGACAGCCTGGCGCTTGGCCCGGCAAAAGCTTCAGGCGCAGCGACGTATCGCCGGGGGGAAGATTGAATGAAGTGGCCTGTTCCTGGAACAGACGCCCGGCGAGTTGGTCCTGGATATACAGGCCGATCTCGCAGTAGGTCGGCACTTCCAGGCGTTCGCGGGAAATAATCAGCACTGCATAATCTTCAGCAGCGAGGGCCTGGGGCGCAGCGGCAGGCAAGCTCATCAGGCCGGCAAGGGCAAAAAACAACCAGCGCATGGCGAATGCTCCGTGGTTCACAGCTAGGAAGGTTGAAGCTTGGCCGACGTCGCCGCCGAATACCAGCCCGGCAGAAATACTGAGAACTTGACCTTGCCATCATGGCAAGCTCGACACTGGGCTCAACCTCATCAAAGGAGTCATGTCATGCAAATATTCAGCGTTGAAGGAATGACCTGCGGCCATTGTGTTAAAGCGGTGACCCAGGCGGTACAGAGCCAGGATCCGGCGGCGAGTGTGGAAGTCGATTTGAAGGCCAAAGAAGTGCGGGTGGCAAGCGGTCTGTCCTCGGACAAAGTGATCGACCTGATTACCGAGGAAGGCTACAGCGCCAAGCTGGCGTGATTTTTCTGATCGTTAGCCACCTAACGTAATGTTCATGGCACCCAAGCGCGGCTAGACTGTTGAGCTGCCGACTCACTTGGGTGTCTGATGAACCTTCGCATAATCCTGATTCTGGGCGCCTTGAGCGCCTTCGCGCCGTTGGCGATCGATTTTTACCTGCCGGGCTTTCCGGCAATGGCCACGGCCTTCGCCACTGACGAAAAACATATCCAGCTGACCCTGGCCGTGTATTTCGCCGGCCTGGCCATTGGTCAATTGATCTACGGGCCGTTGGCCGACCGCTTTGGCCGGCGTGTGCCGCTGCTCAGCGGCGTCACCCTGTTTACCCTCGCGTCTTTCGCTTGTGCGTATGCGCCGTCCCTGGAATGGCTGATTGGCGCGCGCTTCGTGCAGGCCCTTGGCGGGTGTGCGGGCATGGTGATTTCCCGGGCGGTGGTCAGTGACAAATGCGATGCCGTGGGCTCGGCCAAGGTGTATTCGCAACTGATGCTGGTGACCGGCCTGGCCCCGATCCTGGCGCCATTGGCCGGTGGCCTGATGGTCGGCGTGTGGGGCTGGCAGTCGATTTTCCTGGCGTTGTCGTTGTTCAGCGTGATGGCGGCCATCGCGGTGGCGGTCGGGTTGCCGGAAACCTTCCCTGCCGATCAGCCGCGCCAGCCGTTGTCGGGCTCGTTGCGCCGCTACGGCTCGCTACTGTCAGACCGGGTGTACCTGGGTTATGCCTTGACCGGCGGCATCTCGATTGCCGGGATGTTTGCCTACATCGCCGGCTCCCCCTTCGTGTTTATCAAGCTCTATGGCGTGCCGGCCGAGCATTACGGCTGGTTGTTCGGCTCCAACGCCGCGGGCTTTATCCTGGTGGCGCAACTGAACGCACGCTTGCTGGCCAAGCGCGGCCCGGCGTTTTTGCTGTCGCGCACTGTGTGGGTGTACGTGGCGGCGGCGTTGACGCTGTTGGGGATTGCCGCGTTGCGTACCGAGGCGCTATGGCCGTTGTTGGTGCCGCTGTTTATCTGTATCGCCAGCCTGGGCTGTATTTTGCCGAATACCTCGGCCTGTGCCATGAGCGGGCAGGGCGCTCGGGCCGGCAGCGCGTCGGCGTTGCTCGGTTGCATTCAGTTCGGTGTGGCGGCAGGCGCGGCGTCGTTGGTCGGCGTGTTGCACGACGGCACGGCGATGCCGATGGCCATGGTCATCAGCCTATGCGGTGTGCTGGCGGTGACCATTGCCATGGCGACTCAGCGCCTGCAACGGGCAAGGGCCGTACAGGCGCAGGTCTGAAGTTGGTCTCAGCCAGCGGAACGTTGCTGGTTGAGAGGGAAGCGATGGGGCGCCTGGATCCGGGCTTGCAGCGTGTCGGCAAAAGCGCGGGCCTCGGCCTCACTGCGAAAGTTGATGGCCTCGCCGTCGAGACGAACTTGCCATTGGCTGCCTGGGGATTTTGCTAACGCTTTTATCAGGATTTTCATTGCTGACTTCCTCACGTAAAAGAATCGTGGCAAAGGCGGCCAATATAAACCTGAACGGGCTCATAAAGATGACAAGGATCAACTCTCGGACTAATGGTGTCGTCCATTACCTACGTAGATAACGGACGACGCTGACAGCCGTTTTTTCAGAACCCTTCCAGCACGATCTTGCCCTTGGCCTTGCCGCTTTCCAGCAGGGCGTGGGCGCGGCGCAGGTTCGCCGCATTGATCACGCCGAAGTGCTCGCCTACCGTGGTTTTCAGGATGCCGGCGTCGATCAGTTCGGCCACGCGGTTGAGCAGGTTGTGCTGCTCGATCATGTCTGGCGTCTCGAACATCGAACGGGTGTACATGAACTCCCAGTGCAGCGACAGGCTCTTGCGCTTGAGCTTGCTCACATCCAGGGCCTTGGGATCGTCGATCAACGCCAGCTTGCCTTGGGGTTGCAGCGCTTCGACCAGTTGGTCCAGGTGATGCTCGGTCTGGGTCAGGCTGGCAACGTGGGTGACATGCCCGTGCCCGGCCTGTTTCAACGCTTCGCTCAGCGGCTGGCTGTGGTCGATCACCAGGTGTGCGCCCAGGGCCTTGGCCCATGCCTGGGTCTCGGGGCGTGAGGCGGTGCCGATGACCTTCAGCGCCGTGAGCTGGTTAGCCAGTTGAGTCAGGATCGACCCCACACCACCGGCAGCGCCGACGATCAGCAGGCTCTGGCCTTGATCGTCTTTGCCTTCAGCCACCTGCAAACGTTCGAACAACAGCTCCCACGCGGTGATGGCGGTCAGCGGCAATGCGGCCGCTTCGGCAAACCCCAGGCTCTTGGGCATATGGCCGACGATGCGTTCATCCACGGTGTGCAGTTCGCTGTTGCCGCCTGGGCGTACCAGGGAACCGGCGTAGTACACCTTGTCGCCGGCCTTGAACAACGTCACGTCACTGCCGACCGCCTTGACCACACCCGCCACGTCCCAACCCAGCACTTTGGCGGCGCCATTTTCCGGGGCGACGTTCTGGCGCACTTTGGTGTCCACCGGGTTGACCGAGATGGCTTTGACTTCCACCAACAGGTCACGGGGGCCGGCCTCGGGGGCTGGTAGTTCGATGTCTTGCAGGGATTTTGGATCGTTGATCGGCAGTGAGGCGTAGTAGGCGATGGCTTTCATGATGACTCCAAGTGAATACGGTCAAGGTAGGAGCGAGCTTGCTCGCGAAAAGCGTTAACGATGACGCGGTGTTTCTGGTTTAACGCGTCGGTCTTTAGGTTTTCGCGAGCAAGCTCGCTCCTACAGAAAAAAGGCGGGATCAGGCGAGAAATTTCAGGCGCTTGAGTTCGAAGTGTTCGATCACATCGGCGGCCTTGGCGCGAAAGCTCTGGATATGCGCGCTCTGGTCGTGGTCGGCCAGCGCCGCGTCATCGCTCCAGCGCTCGAGCATGTAGAAGGTCTCGGGGTGTTGCAGGTCCTGGTGCAGGTCGTACTGCTCGCAACCGGCTTCCAGGCGGGTCGGTTCCAGCAGGCCGCGCAGCAGGGTTTCCAGGGTGGCGTGCTGGCCGGGTTTGGCGATCAGCGTGGCGATGACATTAAAAGCGGTGGACATAGTCGACTCCTGGCACGGGCTAACGGGATGGGCAGATGATTGGCTATTTCCCACGCCGATAAAAGCGGCTAAAACAGCAGGCTGTTTCAACCAAATATTGATAATGGACAGGAATGCATGCTGCGTTTTGATGATTTACAGTTGTTTGTGCGGGCGGCGGACTTGGGCAGCCTGTCGGCCGCGGCGCGAGTCATGGACCTGTCGCCGGCGGTGGCCAGCGCCGCGCTCAAGCGGATCGAACAGCAACTGGGTACGCGCTTGCTGGCACGTTCCACCCGCAGCCTGCGCCTGACGGCCGAGGGCGAGGGCTTCCTGGAGTATGCGCGGGCGTCACTGAGCGCGCTGGATGAAGGGCGGCGCCTATTGGCCAGTGGCCAGGATCACGTCAGTGGTGTGCTGCAATTGTCCGCACCCTCGGATTTTGGTCGCAACCAACTGTTGCCGTGGCTGGATGCGTTCCAGCAGGAGCATCCGCAACTGAACGTGCGCCTGTTGCTTGGTGATCGCATCGCCGACCTGTTCCGCCAGCCCGTGGACATTGCCCTGCGCTACGGCGAACCCGAAGACTCCAGCCTGATTGCGCTGCCCATCGCCCCGGACAATATTCGCGTGCTCTGCGCTGCGCCCAGTTACCTCGCCCGGCATGGCGAGCCGCGGCATCTGGAACAATTGGCCCAGCACAATTGCCTGCTGTACATGCTCGGCAGCCGCGTCCACGACCACTGGGGTTTTTACGATGGCAAGCGCCACGTAAGCCTGACGGTCAGCGGCGATCGCTTCAGCGATGACGCTGATGTGGTGCGCCGCTGGGCGGTGGCGGGCATGGGCATCGCCTACAAGTCGTGGCTGGATGTGAGCACCGATGTGTTGGCCGGGCGCTTGCGTTTGATCCTGCCGGAACTGCAGGGCGAGCGCACCCCGCTCAACTTGCTGTGCGCCCACCGTGCGCAATTGAGTAAACCCATCAATCTGCTGCGGGACATGCTCGTGTCCCGTTGTACGACATTGACCGCGCAGCGACCGGGGTGAATGGGTTCTCGGCAATAGCCTGCGCCACGCTCGGAAGTTTCACTCATACCCTGTCCTGATCTGCATTGTCAGACGCCGCGGAGCCTATGGCCTGCGCACCTATACTTGGGCGTCAACCGCAGCAGAAAAAATGGTTTAACAGGGAGTGAATACATGGGAGCAGCACCTTGCATCAGTCAGATCGCCAGCTTGCTCGCCGAGCCTAAACGCACGGCCATGCTCTGGGCCTTGATGGACGGTTCGGCGAAGTCTTCAGAAGAACTGGCGGCTCTGGCCGAGTTGTCGCCAGCGTCAGCCAATGCGCATTTGGCGCGGCTGACCGGCAGCGGCCTGTTGCGGATCGAAGCGCGGCGGGGCCAGCGCCTGTTTCGGGTAGCGGCCGCCGATGTCAGTGCCGCCATCGATGCGTTGGCCAGCACCACCATGGCCAGCGCGGCCCGCAGCACTCCGGATGTGTTGCCGCCGGCGCTGCGGGCACCGCCGTTGCTGCGCCGCGCCCGCTGGTGCCACGGCCACCTCGGCGGCGAGCTGGCGGCGCAGCTGTATCAACGGATGCTGGAGGCCGGATGGATCGAGCGCCATGAGCCGCGTACCGAAGTGACGCCCAAGGGTGTGCAGGCGTTGGCGGAACTGGGCATTTTCACTCAGGCACTGGCAACGCCGCTGGCCTGCGACTGCTTCGACTGGAGCCAGCAACAACCCCACCTGGGCGGTGCGTTGGGGGCGGGCTTGATGCAGCTGTTTTTGCAGGCGAACTGGATCAGCGTGATCAACGAATCTCGGGCCTTGTCTTTCACTGATGTAGGGCTTGAGCACATAACCCGCATCGCCAAACTGTAGGAGCGAGCGTGCTCGCGAAAAACGTGAGTGCGCCGCGTTTTATGCAGATGCCCCGCGTTATCGTTGACGATCTTCGCGAGCGAGCTCGCTCCTACAGGAGTTGGCGTCGTTCTCAGGTGTTGTCAGGTCGCATCCAGCAATAGCCGGCGCAAACGATGTCGCACACTCGTAAGGGGGATTTTTCATACGAGGGGTGCAGCATGGGTAGGCAGGGTTATAGCGCGGCGGAACGCCTGGAACGGTTGCCCATCAGCGGTTACCACCGAATCATTTTCATCATCATCGCCCTGGCGTTTTTTTTCGACTCCATGGACCTGGCGATGATGACCTTCCTGTTGGGCTCGATCAAAACCGAGTTTGGCCTGAGCACGGCCCAGGCCGGGTTGCTGGCCAGTTCGAGTTTTTTCGGCATGGTGGTGGGCGCTTCGCTGTCCGGGATGCTTGCTGATCGCTTTGGGCGTAAACCGGTGTTCCAGTGGAGCATCGTACTCTGGGGCCTGGCGAGCTACCTGTGTTCCACGGCGCAAACGGTGGAGACACTGACGTTGTTCCGGATCTTGCTGGGCATTGGCATGGGTATGGAGTTTCCCATTGCCCAGTCGATGCTGTCGGAGCTGATACCGGCCAAGCGACGTGGACGTTACATCGCCTTGATGGATGGTTTCTGGCCATTGGGTTTTGTGGCGGCGGGCGTGTTGTCTTACTTCTTGTTGCCGGTGATTGGCTGGCGCGACATCTTCCTGGTGTTGGCGATACCGGCGGTGTTTGTGCTGGCCATCCGTTTCTTTATCCCGGAGTCGCCGCGTTGGCTGGAACAGGCGGGGCGCCATGAGGCGGCGAACAAGGTCTTGCTGGGTATCGAGCAGAAGGTGCGCGATTCCCTGGGCCGCGCCGACTTGCCGGAGCCGATCGCCTTGCCACGGATCGAGAGTGCGCCGGGGACGTTTTTCTCCGCGTTCCAGCAGCTGTGGTCGGCGCAATACCGCCGGCGCACGATGATGATCTGGAGTGTGTGGTTCTTCGCCCTGCTCGGGTTCTATGGGTTGACGTCGTGGTTGAGTGCGTTGTTGCAGCAATCGGGTTTTGCCGTGACTCAGTCGGTGTATTACACGGTGATCATTTCCCTGGGCGGAATTCCAGGCTTTTTGATGGCCGCGTGGTTGGTCGAGCGCTGGGGACGCAAGCCCGTGTGCGTGGTCACCTTATTGGGCGGCGGGGTGATGGCGTTTCTGTATGGGCAGAGCGCAGTGTTTGGCGGCAACGTGGGCCTGCTGATCACCTCGGGGTTGTTGATGCAGTTCTTCCTGTTTGGCATGTGGGCGGTGCTGTACACCTACACACCGGAGTTGTATCCCACCTCGGCACGTGCGACCGGCTCGGGGTTTGCGTCGGCGATTGGGCGGGTTGGCTCGTTGCTGGGGCCGTTGGTGACCGGGTTGGTGTTCCCGATAACCGGGCAGGGCGGGGTATTTGCCTTGGGCGCGCTGTGCTTTGCGGTGGCGGCGCTGGTGGTGTGGCTGTTTGGGATGGAGACCAAGGGCAAGACCCTGGAAGAACTCACACAGGCTTGAAGCTGATGGGGTCAATGTGGGAGCCGGGCTTGCCCGCGATAGCGGTAGGTCAGGTAATAAGAGGCTGGCTGATACACCGCTATCGCAGGCAAGCCAGCTCCCACAGTTTGAGTCCAGGTCTATTCAGTTATGGCTTCACGAGCCGCGCATCCAGGCTGTTCTGTGCCAGGCGTTTGGCCTGGTCCTGGGTCATGCCCAGGCTGGTGTGCAGCGCATGGAAGTTCTCGGTGACGTAACCGCCGAAGTACGCGGGGTCATCCGAGTTCACTGTAACCTTCACGCCACGTTCGAGCATGTCGAGGATGTTGTGCTGGGCCATGTCGTCGAACACGCAGAGCTTGGTGTTGGACAGCGGGCACACGGTCAACGGGATCTGCTCGTCGATGATGCGCTGCATCAAGCGCTCATCTTCGATGGCGCGCACGCCATGGTCGATGCGCTGGATTTTCAGCAGGTCGATGGCTTCCCAGATGTACTCGGGCGGGCCTTCTTCACCGGCGTGGGCCACGGTCAAAAAGCCTTCGTGACGGGCACGGTCGAACACGCGCTGGAACTTGCTCGGTGGGTGGCCCATTTCCGAACTGTCCAGGCCCACGGCCACGAACGCGTCACGGAACGGCAGCGCCTGGTCGAGGGTTTTCTGCGCTTCGTCTTCGCTCAGGTGGCGCAGGAAGCTGAGGATCAAACCGCTGGTGATGCCCAGTTGCTGCTCGCCGTCTTTGAGTGCAGCGGCGATGCCGTTGAGCACCACTTCGAACGGCACGCCACGGTCGGTGTGGGTTTGCGGGTCGAAGAAGGGTTCGGTGTGGATCACGTTCTGGGCTTTGCAGCGCAGCAGGTAGGCCCAGGTCAGGTCGTAGAAGTCCTGGGATGTGCGCAGTACATCGGCGCCCTTGTAATACAGGTCGAGAAACTCTTGCAGGTTGTTGAAGGCGTAGGCCTTGCGCAGGGTTTCGACGTCGTTCCATGGCAGCGCAATCTTGTTGCGCTCGGCCAGGGCGAACAGCAGCTCAGGCTCCAGCGAGCCTTCCAGGTGCAGGTGCAATTCAGCCTTGGGCAGGGCGTTGAGCCAATCGTACATTTTTAAAATCTCATCAGGTGCAATGGCGGCATTCTACAGGCCATGGCTGAAATAATCGGCAAAACCTGACCAGCAGGAGAGTATTTCTGTCACTCACGCAAGGGCGGCCTGAACTAAGGTGTAACGAAACGTTAGCGGCTCGGCGCAGTCTGTACCCCATCAAAGACTGATTTGTTGTACGAAAAGGCCCGGAATGCTCACATCCCTCAAGCAAGAAAAATTCATGCTGCTGGCGCTGATTGCCGCCATCGCCGCCTACCCGCTGGAACACTGGATGCTCCACAGCGGCCAACTGGTTGCGCTGCTGGCCGGCTTTGCGCTGATCGCGTTTATCGTGATGGCATCGATGCGCGTGGCCCATCACGCCGAGCAGTTGGCGGAAAAAGTCGGCGACCCCTACGGCACCATGATCCTGACCCTCGCCGCCGTATTGGTGGAAGTGGTGATCCTGGCGATCATGATGAGCAACGAGCCATCCCCCACTTTGGTGCGCGACACCATTTACTCGGCGGTGATGCTGGATATCAACGGCATCCTCGGCCTGGCTGCGCTGATGGGCGGTATCAAGCATGGCGAACAGTCCTACAACGATGACTCGGCGCGCACCTACAGCGTGATGATCCTTACCGCCATGGGTGTGTCGATGGTGGTGCCGGAATTTATCCCCGAAGCCGACTGGAAAATTTACTCGGCCTTCACCATTGGCGCGATGGTGGTGCTTTACACCTTGTTTTTGCGCATGCAGGTGGGGCCGCACAGTTATTTCTTCAGCTACAGCTACCCGGAAAAACGCCGCAAGAAACAGCCCGAAGACGAGCACGCGCCGTCTGTCAGCCTGACGTTTTCCATTGCGACCCTGGTGTTTGGGGTGATCGTGATTGGCGCGTTGGCCGAGGTGATGTCAAAGACCCTCGACCTGGGCCTGGAAGGCACAGGCGCACCGCCGGTGATTACCGCGATTGTGGTGGCGGCTATTTCGGCCGCGCCGGAAATCCTCACGGCACTGCGCGCCGCGTTGGCCAACCGCATGCAGTCGGTGGTCAACATCGCGCTGGGGGCTTCGTTGTCTACGGTGATTCTGACGGTGCCGGTGATGGAAGCCATGGCGCTCTATACCGGGCAGCCGTTCCAGATGGCGATGACGCCGGTGCAAACGGTGATGGTGTTTATCACCCTGATCGTCAGCGCGATCAACCTCAACGATGGTGAAACCAATGCGATAGAAGGGATGACGCATTTTGTGTTGTTTGCGACTTTTATCATGCTGTCGCTGTTGGGGCTTTAACCCGATTTGAAAGGTGCCGCAGTTCCAAGGTGGGAGCGGGCTTGCTCGCTCCCACATTTTGGTTGGCGCCTGGCTTAGGTGCCCGCGATCAACTGCCGCGCCGCCTGGCTGTGATCGGCGATCAAGCCCTTGAGGTCAAGGCCTTCGACTTGGCCGTTGATCACCCGCCACTTGCCACCAATCATCACTCGGTCTGCCCGGTCCGCGCCGCACAGCAGCAGCGCGGAAATGGGGTCATGGCTGCCGGAGAAGCGCAGTTCATCGAGTTTGAACAGTGCCAGGTCCGCCTGCTTGCCTACGGCCAACTCGCCAATGTCCGTGCGCCCCAGCAACTGTGCCGAGCCCTTGGTGGCCCAGCCCAATACGCCTTCGGGGGTGATCTTTTCCGCGCCATAACGCAGGCGCTGGATGTACAGGGCCTGACGCGCTTCAAGGATCATGTTCGAAGCGTCGTTGGAGGCCGAGCCGTCCACGCCCAAGCCGATGGGGGCGCCGGCGGCAAGCAGGTCCAGGGTAGGGCAGATGCCGGAGGCCAGGCGCATATTCGAGCTTGGGCAATGGCAGATGCCGGTGCCGGCGGCGCCCAGGCGCTCGATTTCGTCCGGGTTGAAGTGAATGCCGTGGGCCAGCCAGGTGCGCGGGCCAAGCCAGCCGACGCTGTCGAGGTAATCCACGGTACGCAGCCCGAAGCGTTGCAGGCAGAAATCTTCCTCATCGAGGGTTTCCGCCAAGTGGGTGTGCAGGCGCACGTCCAACTGGTTGGCCAGCTCGGCACTGGCTTGCATGATTTCGGGGGTGACGGAAAACGGCGAGCACGGCGCCAGGGCGATCTGGATCTGCGCGCCGTCACCGCGCTGGTGATATTCGCGGATCAGGCGCTGGCTGTCGTCGAGGATCACTTGGCCTTGCTGCACGGTTTGCTGCGGCGGCAGGCCGCCATCGGCTTCGCCCAGGCTCATGGAACCGCGGGTGAGCATGGCGCGCATGCCCAGTTCGCGCACGGTCTCGACCTGCACATCAATGGCGTTTTCCAAACCATCGGGGAACAGGTAGTGGTGATCGGCCGCCGTGGTGCAGCCCGAGAGCAGCAGTTCAGCCAAGGCGACTTTGCTGGCCAGGGCGAGTTTTTCCGGCGTGAGCCGCGCCCATACCGGGTACAGGGTTTTCAGCCAGGGAAACAGCGGCTGGTTGACCACCGGGCCCCAGGCGCGGGTCAGGGTTTGATAGAAGTGGTGGTGTGTATTGATCAGCCCAGGCAGCACCACATGCTCGCGGGCATCGAACACCTGCGCGCAGGGTTGTGCAGGCGCTTGCCCTTGGGCCAGCACTTCGGTGATGACACCGTCTTGCAGCACCAGGCCGCCACGGGCATCGAGGCCATTGGCAGTGAAAATCGCGAGGGGGTTTTTTAACCAGATACGGGTCGCAGGCATTGGCCGGCTCCTCTGAATGATGGGTTCAGGTTTGCCAGCTCAGTGTTGCCCTGTCTGCTGATCCAGGGTCGCCGGGAAGGGCGAGGTGGGCAGTTTACCTCTGTGGGGGCGAGCTTGCTCGCGAAAATCGTCAACGATGACGCGGGCTGTCTGGTTTAACGCGTTGCCTGGGCGTTCTTCGCGAGCAAGCTCGCTCCTACAGTTTGGGGATTACCAGGCGATGGTGTCGCCTTTGTAGTCGACGAAGTGATGGCCGCCTTTGCCGGTGTAGGCATTTACCTGGTCCACCAGGCCGCGCACGCTGGTCTCGACGTCGATGTGGGCGTTTTCGCCGCCCATGTCGGTCTTCACCCAGCCCGGATGCAGCGATAGCACCGTCGGCTTGGGCTCGCCCAGTTGCGTGATAAAGCTATTGGTCATCGAATTGAGCGCGGCTTTGCTGGCCTTGTACAGCGCCAGGTCCGAGCCGTCGGGAATGGTCACGCTGCCCAGTACCGAACTCATGAAGGCCAGCACGCCGGTGTCTTTGCGGATCTGCCCGACAAAACGCTGGGCCAGGTTGATCGGCGCCACGGCGTTGGTGAAGAACAACTGGCCGACTTCCGCCAGGGTCGCGTGGCCGGGTTCCTGGTTGGCCGGGCCCTTGACGCCGGCGTTGACGAACAGCAGGTCGAAGGTACGGTCTTTCAGGCGTTGGGCCAGGGCGATCACGGCTTGCTGATCGTCCATATCCAACTTCTCGATCTGCACCGGCCCCACGGCTTTCAGGGCATCGGCCTTGTTCGGGTCGCGCACGGTCGCGGTCACGTCCCAGCCGTCCTGGAGCAGTTGCTTGACCAGGCCAAGGCCCAGCCCGCGCGAGGCGCCGATGATCAGTGCGGTTTTTGGCGTAGACATGAAAGGCTTCCTTTGAAATCGCGGTTCAGGGAGTTCAGCGCATAACAGTAGCAGTTTCAGCGTTCGAGCAGGATGCGCCCACGGCTCAGGTCGGCGAGCTGGGTTTGCAGGGTGTCGATGTGCGCCTCCCCCAGGGCGAGCTGCAGCTCTACGCCGTTGGCGGTGAAGGTTTCTTCCACCACAAGCCCGCCGAGTTCAGCGACACGCAGCTTCACCAGGTTCAGTTCAGAGAACCCGCAGGCGCAACGCAGGGGGACGCGGCTGATCAGCTCGATGCGTTCGGCATTCTGCAGGCATTTATTGGCCCCGCCGCCATAGGCCCGGGCCAATCCACCCGTGCCCAGTTGAATGCCGCCGTACCAGCGGATCACCAAGACGGTCACCTGATCAAAGCCCTGGGCCTCGATGGCCGCAAGAATCGGGCGCCCGGCGGTGCCTCCGGGTTCGCCGTCATCGCTGCTGCGGTATTGATCGCCCAGCTTCCAGGCCCAGCAGTTGTGCGTGGCGTTGAGGTCGCTGTGCTGCTCGAAAAACGCCTGGGCGTCTTGCGGGCTGGTAATCGGCGCCGCCAAGGTGATAAAGCGACTTTTGCGTATTTCTTCACGAAACTCGCAAAAGCCGGTGAGCGTAAAAGACATAAATTGCTTCGTTTATAGGGCTGGCTTGATGCCGCAGCCTTTGAGAATGATATGGATCAGGTTGGTGCCAGCATCTTCCATGTCCTGCTTGGTCAGCTTGGTGCGACCGGTAACACGGCAGATCTGGGTGGCGAAGTCAGCGTAGTGCTGGGTGCTGCCCCACAGCAGGAAGATCAGGTGCACGGGGTCGACGGGGTCCATTTTGCCAGCGTCGATCCAGGCCTGGAACACCGCGGCACGGCCACTGAACCAGGCCCGATAGTCCTGGCCGAAATATTCAGTGAGGCATTGGCCGCCGCTGATGATCTCCATGGCGAAGATCCGCGAGGCCTGGGGCTGGCGGCGCGAGAATTCCATCTTGGTGCGGATGTAACGAGCGAGCGCCACGGCCGGGTCATCTTCGGCGGTCAGCGCGTTGAAGGTGCTGTCCCACAGTTCGAGGATATTGCTCAGCACCGCGACGTACAGGCCCAGCTTGTTGGTGAAATAGTAGTGCAAGTTGGCCTTGGGCAGCCCGGCACTGGCAGCGATGGTGTTCATGCTGGTGCCTTTGTAGCCATGACGCGCGAATTCATCTTCAGCAGCCTGGAGAATCGCTTGTTCGTTCTTTTGCCGAATGCGGCTGGCGGGTTTACCGGCGTGGTTGCTGTGGGCAGGAACTTCGAGGCTCATGGAGGTTTCCGTGCTGATCGATAGAGACGACGTGTGCACAGATAACCCACCCTCAAGCCTCAGACAAGTCCTGATGCAATAAAACCGTCAAAGCGGTTCCAGGCTGTCGCGTTCCGGGTTGTGGTTTGCGGCGGCGGTACTTGCCTTGGCCTCCGGCAGTAACAGGCACAACACAATGGCGGTGATGCCGCCGCTGGTGATGGCGGAGTCGAACAGGTTCTGCACCAGAGTCGGCATCAGGTGCAGCAGGTTGGGTTGCGCGGCGATACCCAGGCCAACGCCGAACGAGGTGGCGATGATCAGCATGCTGCGTCGGTCCAGCGGCGCCTGGGCGAGGATGCGCACGCCTGCCGCGGCCACGCTGCCGAACATCACCAGGGTGGCGCCGCCCAGTACCGGCTTGGGGATTTGCTGCAGTACAGCGCCGATCAGCGGAAACAGGCCCAGACAGAACAGCAACACGCCGATGTATAAACCGACATAACGGCTGGCCACGCCGGTGAGTTGGATCACGCCATTGTTCTGGGCAAACGTGGTGTTGGGGAAGGCGCTGAAAGTGGCGGCGATCATGCAGCTCACCCCATCGCCGAGCACGCCGCCCTTGAGCCGGCTTATATAAGAAGGGCCGCTGATGGGCTGGCGGGCAATCATGCAATTGGCGGTGAGATCGCCGACGGTTTCGATGCTGCTGATCAGATAAATCAACGCAATCGGCAGGAAGGCGCTCCAGTCGAAGTTGAAACCAAAGCGGAATGGTGTAGGCAGGCTGACCAGTGGCAAGTCAGGCAAAGCCTGGGGAATCAGTTTGCCGCTGAACCACGCCGCCAGGCTGCCCAGGGCCAGGCCGATGATGATGGCCGACAAACGTACCCAGGGCGTGTTCGAGCGGTTGAGCAGGATGATCGTCAGTACCACGAACAGGCCCAGCGCCAGGTTGGCGGGGGCGCCGAAGTCCGGTGCATTGAAACCGCCGCCGAGGTCGGTGATGCCCACTTTGATCAGGCTGATGCCGATCAGCGTAATCACAATGCCGGTCACCAGCGGTGTGATCACGCGGCGCAGC
Organism: Pseudomonas sp. AL10; assembly: GCF_029960685.1. Taxonomy (NCBI): domain Bacteria; kingdom Pseudomonadati; phylum Pseudomonadota; class Gammaproteobacteria; order Pseudomonadales; family Pseudomonadaceae; genus Pseudomonas; species Pseudomonas sp. AL10. The sequence goes on along the minus strand of NZ_JASBQZ010000042.1, from coordinate 4,581 downwards.
TGGCCGATAAAGCGGCTCAATACGATCTGCACTGCCGCGCCGAAGAAGCACACGCCGAAGATCATCGCCAGAATGTCTTCCGGGCTGCCACCGCGTTGCTTGACCAGAAAGCCTGCTGACAACACCGCGCCGAGAAACGCAAAGCTGGTGCCTTGCAGGCAGATCATACCGGCACCGATGCCAAACGGCCTGCGTGCCTGGATAAAGGTGCCTACGCCGGAAACCATCAACGCCATGCTGATCAGGTAGGGCAGGTGAGCGGTGAGGCCGAGGGTGGAGCCAATAATCAGCGGCGGCGTAATGATGCCGACGAACGCCGCCAGTACATGTTGCAGCGCCGCGAGGAGAGCGGGCAGTGGTTTCGGCCGGTCGTTGAGGCCGTAGATCAGGTCGCTGGGGCTGGAGGATTCTGGGGGCATGGCGGGTCAACTCAAGGCGAACGGTTCAAGGTCCTTGAGTGCTTGCAAAAAGCTGTCCATGTGCTCAGCTTTTTGTGCAAGGCCCGAATTAGCGGGTGGCAGCCAGGCTTTCGAGGAAACTTTCCAGCACCAAATGAGGGCGACGACCCTTGCGCGTGACCGATGCCAGGCTCAAATCGTAAAAACGTGTCGCCGGTTTCAGCGCACGCAGTCGGCCTTGTTGTACCCACAGGCTGGCGTAATGATCGGGCAAGTAGCCGATATAGCGCCCGGTGAGAATCAGGAACGCCATGCCTTCACGGTCTGAGGCGCTGGCGGTGCAGTTGAGCGCCTGGTAATGGGCCTGGATCTCCGCGGGCAAGCGGAAGGTGGGGGCGATGGCGTCCTGGCTGTCAATGCGTTCGTCGTCGAGTTGCTTGTTGTCGGCGTAAAACAGCGGGTGGCCGACCGCGCAATAGAGCAAGGAGCGTTCGCTGTACAGCGGCTGGTATTCCAGGCCCGACAGTGCGCTGGCCTGGGGCACCACACCGACGTGCAGGCGACCGTCGAGTACGCCTTGCTCCACTTCATTGGGGGCGATCATGCGGATCTGGATCTGCACGTCCGGGCCGCGTTCCTTCAGCTGCGCCAATGCGTGGGTGATGCGCATATGGGGCAGGGTCACCAGGTTGTCGGTGAGGCCAATGATCAACTCTCCGCGCAAATGTTGATGCAGGCCGTTGACTTCGGTGCGAAAACTTTCCAGGGCACTCAGCAGTTGCAGGGCAGATTGATAAACCTCGCGGCCTTCTTCTGTCAGAGAGAACCCGGCGCGGCCGCGTTGGCAGAGCCTCAGCCCGAGCCGTTGTTCAAGGTCGCTCATCTGCTGGCTGATGGCCGAGCGCCCGATGCCAAGGACGGTTTCCGCTGCCGAGAAGCCGCCGCACTCCACCACGCTGCGAAAGATGCGCAGCAGGCGAATATCGAAGTCACTGACTTGTGCCAAAGGGTCGGGACGACGGCTGCTCATAGTTTAGTGAAGTCCTGACTGAAGGTTAGAAGAGTTGGATTTCACCGACTTTATCCCCGTGGCAATTTAGCTGCAACAACGCTTTTTCAATCCCGACGCTGCCTTTTGCCCTGCGAGGTTTTGCTGATGAACATGCCCGAAAACGCCCCATCGTCCCTGGCCAGCCAATTGAAGCTGGATGCGCACTGGATGCCTTACACCGCCAACCGCAACTTCCAGCGTGATCCTCGCCTGATCGTGGCCGCTGAAGGTAGCTGGTTGACCGATGACAAGGGGCGCAAGGTCTATGATTCGTTGTCGGGCCTGTGGACCTGTGGCGCCGGGCATACGCGCAAGGAAATCCAGGAAGCGGTCGCCAAGCAATTGGGCACCTTGGACTACTCCCCAGGCTTTCAGTACGGTCATCCGTTGTCCTTCCAGTTGGCGGAAAAGATCACCGACCTGACCCCAGGCAACCTCAATCATGTGTTCTTTACCGATTCGGGCTCTGAATGCGCCGATACAGCGGTGAAAATGGTGCGGGCCTACTGGCGCCTGAAAGGCCAGGCCACCAAGACCAAGATGATTGGTCGCGCCCGGGGTTACCACGGCGTGAACATCGCCGGTACCAGCCTGGGCGGTGTGAACGGTAACCGTAAGCTGTTTGGCCAGGCGATGATGGATGTTGACCATCTGCCTCACACCTTGCTGGCCAGCAATGCCTTCTCCCGGGGTATGCCGGAGCAGGGTGGTATTGCCTTGGCCGATGAGTTGCTCAAGCTGATCGAGCTGCATGACGCGTCGAACATCGCCGCCGTGTTTGTCGAGCCGATGGCCGGTTCCGCTGGCGTATTGGTGCCACCGCAGGGTTATCTCAAGCGCCTGCGCGAAATTTGCGACCAGCACAATATCCTGTTGGTGTTTGACGAAGTGATCACAGGCTTTGGCCGCACCGGCTCGATGTTCGGTGCCGACAGCTTCGGCGTGACCCCGGACCTGATGTGCATCGCCAAGCAAGTCACCAACGGCGCTATCCCGATGGGCGCGGTGATTGCCAGCAGCGAGATCTACCAGACCTTCATGAACCAGGCGACGCCGGAATACGCCGTGGAATTCCCCCACGGCTACACCTACTCGGCGCACCCGGTGGCTTGCGCGGCGGGATTGGCGGCATTGGACCTGTTGCAGAAAGAAAACCTGGTGCAGAGCGTGGCTGAAGTCGCGCCGCACTTTGAGAATGCGCTGCACGGTTTGAAAGGCAGCAAGAATGTGATCGACATTCGCAACTACGGCCTGGCCGGTGCGATCCAGATTGCCCCGCGCGATGGGGATGCCATCGTGCGCCCATTCGAGGCCGGCATGGCGTTGTGGAAGGCCGGTTTCTATGTGCGTTTTGGCGGTGACACCCTGCAGTTCGGCCCAACCTTCAACAGCAAGCCGCAGGACCTGGACCGTCTGTTTGACGCGGTCGGCGAAGTGCTGAACAAGATCGACTGATTTCTCCTTCTATATAGAACAATTTTTCAGGAGCCCTGCATGAGCCTTATCCAGCATTTGATCAACGGTGAACTGGTCAACGACAGCGGTCGTAGTGCCGACGTCTATAACCCGTCTACCGGCCAGGTGATTCACCAGGTGCCGTTGGCCAGTCGTGAAACCATTCAACAGGCGATTGATTCGGCCAAGGCTGCGTTTCCGGCCTGGCGCAATACGCCGCCAGCCAAGCGTGCCCAAGTGATGTTCCGTTTCAAGCAATTGCTGGAGCAGAACGAAGCACGGATCTCGCAGTTGATCAGCGAAGAACATGGCAAGACCTTGGAAGACGCAGCGGGTGAGCTCAAGCGTGGGATCGAGAACGTGGAATACGCGTGCTCGGCACCGGAGATTCTCAAGGGTGAATACAGCCGCAACGTAGGGCCGAACATCGATGCGTGGTCGGACTTCCAGCCGTTGGGCGTGGTGGCGGGTATCACCCCGTTCAACTTCCCGGCGATGGTGCCGTTGTGGATGTACCCGCTGGCGATCGTCTGCGGTAACTGTTTCATCCTTAAACCTTCAGAGCGCGACCCGAGTTCGACGTTGTTGATCGCGCAGCTGTTGCAGGAAGCCGGGCTGCCTAGAGGCGTGCTCAGTGTGGTGCATGGCGACAAGGGCGCGGTGGATGCGCTGATCGAAGCGCCGGAAGTCAAAGCCTTGAGTTTTGTAGGCTCTACGCCGATTGCCGAGTACATCTATTCCGAAGCGACCAAACGTGGCAAGCGTGTGCAGGCGCTGGGCGGGGCGAAGAATCACGCGGTGCTGATGCCGGATGCAGACCTGGATAACGCGGTGAGTGCCCTGATGGGCGCAGCTTATGGTTCCTGCGGTGAGCGTTGCATGGCGATCTCGGTGGCGGTGTGCGTGGGCGATCAGGTGGCGGATGCGTTGATCGCCAAGCTGGTGCCGCAGGTCAAGGCGTTGAAGATTGGTGCGGGCACTTCTTGCGGGCTGGATATGGGCCCGTTGGTGACGGGGCAGGCGCGGGATAAAGTCAGTGGTTATATAGAAGACGGTGTGTCGGCGGGTGCTGAGTTGGTGGTTGATGGCCGTGGCTTGAGTGTTGCCGGGCATGAGCAAGGATTCTTCCTTGGCGGTAGCTTGTTTGACCGCGTCACCCCGCAGATGCGTATCTATAAAGAAGAGATCTTTGGGCCGGTGCTATGCGTAGTGCGGGTGGATAGCCTGGAAGCGGCGATGCAGCTGATCAACGAGCATGAATACGGCAACGGTACTTGCATCTTCACCCGTGACGGTGAAGCGGCGCGTCTGTTCTGTGATGAGATTGAAGTCGGCATGGTGGGCGTTAACGTGCCGCTGCCAGTGCCGGTTGCGTATCACAGCTTTGGCGGGTGGAAACGTTCGCTGTTTGGCGATTTGCATGCCTATGGTCCGGACGGGGTGCGTTTCTATACCCGTCGCAAGGCGATCACCCAGCGTTGGCCGCAACGGGCCAGCCATGAAGCGTCGCAATTCGCCTTTCCTAGTCTGTAAGGCTCGGTAGGTAGAAGGCCGGCCCCTTGGGGCCGGCCTTTGCGTCATTGGGGCTTTTTTGACCTATATGACAGAAATGTGAAAAAGAAGGTTGACGGCAGATTCTGGAAGCCTATAATTCGCCCCACTTCCGGCGCAGTCGAA
>NZ_JASBQZ010000041.1:0-44316 GCF_029960685.1 Pseudomonas sp. AL10 | reverse complement strand
CTGTCAGAGCGGAACCCTAAGTGGCCGTTACCGCAGGAATGGATATGTACACGGTATAACAGCGTCGGCTGTCAGGGCGCCATCGCAGGCAAGCCAGCTCCCACAGAGATGCCGGGACTTCAGTCAAAATCTCGGATCAGCCACTGCTTCTATCGCTCAATCCTCGCGAATACTTGCCTGATCCTCCGACTTATCGCCTGCCGGGATAGATACCCCTTGCGCCGTGGTCTAGAGTCCAACCATGCGCGCGTGGCCAAGATGAAACCGGTTCTCAACCCCGCCGCCATAACCCGTCGCCCATGAGCGACACCAGGGCATGCCACCGCGCACGTCCCTGATAAGAAAAAGCACCACCAACCGATGATCAGCAGGTGAGCCCGCATGGAATTACGTATCAACCAAAAGGCCTATCAGGTCGATGCCGAAGCCGACACCCCGTTGTTGTGGGTGATCCGCGATAACTTGGGCATGACCGGCACCAAATACGGCTGCGGCCTGGCCCAGTGCGGCGCCTGTTCGGTGCTGGTGGACGGCAACGTGGTACGCGCCTGCGTGACGCCCGTGGCCGGCGTGGTCGGTCGTGAGATCACCACCATCGAGGCCGTGGAGGCCGATGACGTGGGCAAGCGTGTGGTGGCGGCCTGGGTCGAACATCAAGTGGCGCAATGCGGTTACTGCCAGTCCGGGCAGGTGATGGCGGCCACCGCGCTGCTCAAGCACACCCCCGCGCCAACCAAGGCGCAGATCGACGCGGCGATGGTCAACCTCTGCCGTTGCGGCACCTACAATGCCATCCATACCGCCATGGATGCCTTGGCCGCCGGGAAGGAGACCGCCTGATGAACACCACCGAGATCATTCCCGGCGTTACCCTGGGCGAACCAATCAACTTGTCCCGTCGCCGCTTCCTGGCCAGCACCGCTGTGGGCGCGCTGGTGATCGGCTTCGGCTTGCCGCTGGGCACCTCCCGCGTGCAAGCCGCGACCGGCGCTGCGGCTGAACGCGGTACTCAAGTGCCCGCCTTCCTGGAAATTCGCCCCGACGGCAGCGTGCGCTTGCTCAGCCCCTTCATGGAAGGCGGCCAAGGCACCCACACCGCCATGGCGCAGATCGTCGGTGAAGAGCTGGATGCCGACCCGGCCACGTTCATCGTCGAAGCGGCCCCGCCCGGCGAAGCCTACGTGGTGATGGAAAATGGCATGCGCATCACCGGCGGCAGCATGTCGGTGCGCATGAGCTACCCGACCATGCGCCGCCTCGGCGCCCTCGCCCGCGCGATGCTGATGCAAGCTGCCGCCGAGCAACTGCGCGTACCGCTCAGCGAGCTGACCACCCAACCCGGTCGCGTGGTGCACGCCGCTTCCGGTCGCTCCCTGGGCTACGGCGAACTGGCCGGGCGCGCCCTGGATATGCCGGTGCCCGACCCGGCCAGCATCACCCTGCGCGACCCAAGCCAGTTCCGCTGGATCGGCAAGCCGGTCAAGCGCCTGGATGCCTATGACAAATCCACCGGCAAGGCGCAGTACACCATCGACCTGAAAATCGACGGCATGCTCCACGCGGCGGTCCAACACGCGCCGCGCCTGGGCATGACCGTGGGCAGCCTGCGCAACCAGGCGCAGGTGCAGGCCATGAAAGGCGTGCATTCGGTTCACACCCTGCCCGGCGCCGTGGCGGTGGTAGCCGAACGTTGGTGGCATGCCAAGCGCGCCGTCGAAGCCATCCAGGTGGAATGGCTGGAAGCCGCCGCCGACTCCACCGTGCGGGCGATGCCGGCGGATTTTTCCAGCGACAAGTACCGCGACTTCCTTGCCGCCCAGCAAGGCCCGGCCCGCGATGAGGAAAACGAAGGCGATGTGCCCGGCGCACTGGCCAGCGCCAAGACCCGCGTCGAAGCCACCTACCACAACCAGTACCTCAACCACGCCCAGTTGGAGCCGCCTTCAGCCCTGGCACGCTTTAACCCCGACGGCACGCTGGAGGTGTGGCTGCCTAACCAGGCGCCGGATATGTTCCGTGCCGACATCGCCAAACGCACCGGCCTGAGCACTGAGCAAATCACCCTGCACTCGCCGCTGCTGGGCGGTTTTTTCGGCCGGCATTTCCTGTATGACTCCGCCAACCCTTACCCGCAGGCCATCGCGCTGGCCAAGGCGGTGGGTCGGCCGATCAAGCTGATCTGGAGCCGTGAAGAAGAGTTCGTGCGCGATGTATTGCGCCCGGTCGCCGTGGTCAAATTCCGCGCCGCGCTGGATGACAAAGGCCTGCCTGTGGCCATCGAAGCGGTGAGCGCCACCGAAGGCCCCACCGAAGCCATCGCCGGCAAACAGGGCGACGCCATCGACCCTACCGCCCTGGAAGGCTTGTCGGGCAAGAGCTACGCGATCCCCAACAAACGCATTGCGCAGATCTACGTCAAAGGTCCGGCCATGCTCGGTTACTGGCGTTCGGTGGGTAACTCGCTCAATGACTTTTTCTACGAAGCGTTCCTGGACGAACTGGCCGATAAAGGCGGCCATGACCCCTATGAACTGCGCCTGCACCTGCTACGCGACAACCCGCGCCTGACCACCCTGCTGCAAGCGGCCGCCGAGCTGTCTGGCGGTTGGAAGCGTGGGCCTTACACCGCCGAAGACGGCACCCGCCGTGCACGCGGCGTAGCCATGGCTTCGCCATTTGGCTCCCATGCAGCGGTGGTGGCCGAGGTGTCTATCGAAAACGGCCAGGTCAAGGTTCATCACATCTGGCAAGCAATTGACCCAGGCAGCATTGTCAACCCGGCGATTGTGGAGGCGCAGGTCAACGGTGCCGTGGCCTTGGGCCTGTCGCAAACCTTGTTAGAGGAAGCGGTGTACGTGGATGGCAAGCCACGGGCGCGCAACTACGACCTTTATCCAGTGCTGCCGCCTTCGCGTATGGCGCAGGTACACGTGAAGATCGTAGAGAGCGGCGAAAAGATGGGTGGCATCGGCGAACCGCCGTTGCCAGCTGTGGCCCCCGCCGTGGCGAATGCCGTGGCGCGATTGACCGGCCAACGCATCCGTAGTCTGCCTTTGAGCCGTTACACCTTCAGCTAACCGACAGGGAATGCCCATGAATAACCGCCGATTCGCAAGAACCGCAGGGTGGCTGGTGCTGCCCTGCGTGGTCGCCGCTGGCGTGCTGGCCTGGTACGTCACACGCCAGCCCGCCTCGCCTTTTGAACAACAGCAAAGCACAAGTTTCGACCCCGCCTTGGTCAGCCGCGGTGAATACGTCGCCCGCGTAAGTGACTGCGTGGCCTGCCACAGCCTGCCAGGCAAGACGCCCTTCGCCGGCGGCCTGGAAATGGCTACGCCGCTGGGAGCGATCCACGCCACCAACATCACCCCCGAGCGCGAGCATGGCATCGGCACCTATAGCCTGGCCGACTTCGACCGCGCGGTACGCCACGGCGTGGCGCCGGGTGGGCGACGGCTCTACCCGGCCATGCCCTACCCGTCTTACGTCAAACTCAGCGATGACGACATACAGGCGCTGTACGCGTTCTTCATGAAAGGCGTGCAACCGGCCAACGAACCTAACCTGCCCAGCGACATTCCCTGGCCGCTCAACCTGCGTTGGCCCATCGCCCTGTGGAACGGTGTGTTTGCGCCCACCGCGACCTACGCCGCCAAGCCCGGCCAGGACGCGCTGTGGAACCGTGGCGCGTATATCGTGCAAGGCCCTGGCCACTGCGGCAGTTGCCACACGCCACGCGGGCTAGCGTTCAACGAGAAAGCCCTGGACGAATCCGGCGCGCCATTCCTGGCCGGTGCCCTGCTCGACGGCTGGTACGCCCCCAGCCTGCGCCAGGACCACAACACCGGCCTGGGCCGCTGGAGTGAGGAACAGATCGTGCAGTTCCTCAAGACCGGTCGCAACCAGCATGCCGTGGTCTATGGCTCCATGACCGAGGCCTTCAACAACTCCACGCAGTTCATGCAGGACGATGACCTGGCCGCGATCGCTCGCTATCTGAAGTCACTGCCCGGCGACCCACAGCGTGACGGCAGCCCCTGGCAGTATCAGGCAGTCACGGCGCGCTCGGATGTCCCTGGCGCCCACACCTACGCCACCCGCTGTGCCTCCTGCCATGGCCTCGACGGCAAAGGCCAACCCGACTGGATGCCACCCCTGGCAGGCGCCACCTCGGCCCTGGCCACGGAAAATGCTTCGGCGATCAACATCACCCTCAACGGCTCGCAACGTGTGGTCACCGCCGGGATGCCGGACGCCTACCGCATGCCAGCATTTCGTGAGCAATTGTCCGACCAGGAAATCGCCGACGTGTTGAGCTACGTGCGTGGTACCTGGGGCAACCACGGCGGCGCGGTCGATGCGAAGGCTGTTAGCAAGTTGCGCGGGCATACGGACCCTGCGAGCAGTAGCCCGATTATTTTGCATATGCGCTGAGGACCAGGCGGTGCAGCGCTTGTGGCCGTTGATAGGCCCAAGGGGTGCACTGCCTCTGAGCACAGGCAGCGAAACGACTGGTATTTCCGAAATGGAGCATATAGCCAAATAGTTTTCTGCCCCACTGGCGAGCAATCGGTACCGCGACTAACCTCCCCTCAGTATCAGAAAGGAATCACCCAGCAGCCACGGAGGCTACCCCCCGCTAAATATGATCCAACTGCCCACGTTATCGAACGTTATAAATGGATTATCCAATCTACTCGTTGTTGTAGGTCAGTGCGCGAAAACAGGCTCACTCACTTGACAGTAATCAGTAAATAGGGAGCGAGGCGACCTATTTGATTTCTGCGTCTCCCATTGCCTCTAAGCAGTGCAATTCACGCCCTTAATAAACACGTCTTATCGCCACGCAAAAGGGCGCAGGCGTGCTCATATAAAATTATTGCTTCAGCAGGAGATAACCATGAGACAAGTTCAAAAAATCACCGTCAATAACAAAGGCGGTTACGTGTTTAACTTCAAGGTCCAATGGCTCAAGAGCGACGGTAAGTGGTACACGTCCCAATGGAGTAGCGGTGACTATCCGGTGGCGCAGTCTCGGACCACACCGAATCTGGAAACCATCGGCGTGCCTTCAGACGCGCTGGCCGTCACGGTGTATGGGCATGCACTGGCCGGGTCATCAGGCCAAGGCACGCCGTTTGTGGGGTTTGCCGCAAACGGCCAGATCGCGACCTACGATGCGGTAGGAACAACCCTCATCGGCTTTGCGATTAACTTGATCGAATAAATCAAGTTCTTTACCACGGGGTATCCGGCCCCCACTTTTCGTGACTTGCCGTTGGAAGTTGGCGCCGGCTTTCTTTTTTACTCTCAACTCACCTGACGTTAAACACCACGTAACAGGAAACCAACATGAAACAAGTCGAACGCATTGGTTGCCTTAACAACGGCATTTTTGTCATGAACTTTTCGATTCAGTGGCTTGATTCGGCCGGCCAATGGCATACCTGCGATTGGAACAGTGGCAACTTCGAAAATGGTGTGTACAGGGTCAGTCCTTCACTTGCATTGCTCGGCATTCCCGCGGATGCAATTGGCGTCACGCCTTATGTGTCCGCCGTCGCAGGCATCCAAAATCAAGGAGAACCTTTAGTTCAGTCGGCCAATAACGGCAGGCTGGCCGCTTATGAAGTCACGGGAACAACCTTGAATTTCAAGGTTCAGCCGCTACCGTGGAAAAACTGGGCTCAGAACATCGTCGACACCCTGGAAATCGATGGTCAATACTACTTCTCCCCAACCCATCTGGCAGCGCTTCAAGACATCGTGCGCCAGGCCGGCGCGGCAGGCGCGACAGTACGCGTATCGGGCCAACGACACGCGCAACCGGCCTTGGTTGCCGAAGACAATCGCATCGCCCCAGCCCCCCACCGCTGGCTCATCGACCTCGCCTGTTACGCAGACTTGGGCCCGAACGGGGATGAGTCTATTGTGCTGGGCACCGCCCCACATACGATCACCGTGAACACGGGTGTGCGCGAGGATGAGTTGGATGCCTTCCTGACCGCCCATGACCTGATGCTCAAGACCGCGACCGCCGGCGGCTTCTTCAGCCTGGGGGGCATGACCGCTGTCGATGTCCACGGCGCAACCATCCGCGCACCGATTTTTGCCGAAACCGCTTCGGCGTTCACCCTCATGGGGCCGGACGGCCAGGTGCGGACCATTGACGCACAGACGCCAGCAGTCGACGGATGGTCGCCCTTGCAATTTGCACGCGTCTCCCTCGGTGCGTTGGGCGTTGTCACTTCAGTGACTCTGGATGTATTGCCCCGCCCATGGGCAACCACGTTGAATGCAGGCAAAGACACCAACGTTGTCTGCGCTGACGAGCCAACCTTCATCGCCCGGTTCAAGGCGCTGCTTACGGACCATGACCGCGTCGAATCCTTTCTCAATCCCTACACCGACAATTTCCTGATCTTGTGGTGGGATGTGGTTGCTTCCCCTGCGACCCAGGTTCCCAACCTGAAGACAAGCGTACCGAATGCCTGTGCCCTGGCGGGAGAGAATGTATTCGGAGCACCCTACCTGATACCGTTTGAGCCCATCATCGAGCCGCCCCTCATCGCCGCCCAGTATGGCAATAACACGACAACGGCGAGTGCAATCATCGACGCTGGGTTCCTTACGATCGAAACGCTTTTTGATCAAGCCGCGGCGGTCTACTCAGACTTGTGGCTAACCAAGGCCTCACGCGTTATTTTCATGTCGTACTTTATCGAGCTCCCGGCTCTGGATGACGAAGGCCTCAGTAAAGCCTGGCAAGGACTCGACGCCGTAAAGGCACGGATCAAGAGTACCAGCGACTTCCTGGTGGTTGCCCCGCTGGAGTTCCGCTTCGTCCGTGGTGGGGACACAGCGTTGGCCGGGACGTACACGCAAACCCCAGACGCTACCTTCGTGAACCTGGATCTTATCGGTTACGTACCCGCTGTGGCGGCGTCTGACTACCCGGATCGCCTCCTGCACTTTTTTGCGGATATTGAACGAGACTGGGTTGCCCTGGGTGGCATGCCGCACACCGGCAAAATGTTCGGTTTTTACAACCCGGCTCAACCCTCGGGAACTTACTCTGAGCCGTTCAACCCGGAATTCCTGAAGGACCTTGCACAGCGCCGAAGCGAGAGAACTGCGGCCTTCAACGCCTTTCGCAAGGCCTGTGATCCAGCGGGTCGATTCCACAACCACTTTGTCGCGACGCTGCTGGGAGACATGCCGTAGCAGGGGTGTTGTGCGCTTGCCTGTGAATTCATCGACTCGGTTTGTCTGATGTACCGAGGTGTTTGCATCGCAGGCAAGCCAGCCCCCACATTCGGGCGATGAGTACCCTTGAGTTAAGCGTCGGCTGTTTGGACGGCTTATTTGCTCTCGTCCGCCTTGCCTTCCTGCATCTGCACTGACGACTGGGTGCCACTGTTGTTGTCTTTGGTGGCGTTATCGGCGTTGTCAAAACAGCCGTGTAGCATGAACGCGCTGCATAGACCCAGGCACATATAGAGTTTCTTCATGAGGGTTCACCTGTTGATGAGTGAGTGATGTACGCGTGACGAAAGTACGATTCGTCCGCCCATGATCTATCTGTCTGGAATAGAGGCGCTGGCGTTCAAAAAATAGCCCCTTGGCTGACGAATGGGGGCCGCGTGTTATTCAAACGGGATCACCGAGATCTTGCCGTTGCGCTCAAGAATCGCGAAGCGGATCTGCTTGAGCTCTACAAGCCCTTGGGTGGACCGGGCCGCCTCAAGGATGTCGCCCTCGTCCAGGCGCGCATGCTTGAGGCGTTTATGCAGCACCTGGCCTTGCTCGACCAGCACCGTCGGCCCGCCATCGAGCACCCGCGCGAACCAGGCTGAACGCTGCTTGACCAGCGAGAATCCGATATCGATGGCAATCAGGGTGGCGATGACCAGCACAGCATTGGTCATCGAGAAGTCTTCGCCCAGCAACGCCTGTTGGGTGGCCTCGCCGATGACCATCAACAGCACCAGGTCAAAGGTGGTGAGTTCAGCCAGCGTGCGCCTGCCGGCAACCTTGAACAGCACCAGCAGTACCAGGTAAATCGCCATAGCCCGCAGTACAGAGTCCATGGTTGACCCTCGCAACAGTGAATGGGAAACGACCGATTCATACGGATTAGGTGACCACCGCGCCGCTCAGGTTCATTCTTTCGACTCGCCCCGGCCACCATCTAAAAAGATGATGGTTCCAGCGCAACTGAAGCGTTGAAGTGATCGAAATTTCGGCAGAAACCCAATTGATATAGGGGCGCTTGAAGCGGGTCACACGTCTATATCGACCACGTTGAAGAAGGAAACCCCTGTCATGAACGACTCACAACGCGCCTGGGAATTGGCCATGGTGCTGATTGCCAATGGCCGGATCCCCTTTGACCCCGCCAACCCGAGCGGGTCGGTGAAGATCCTGTCCAAGCATTTGCAAGCACTGGAAGAAGCACTGCGTGAACAGGCCACAGACGTCGCCACGCATGAGCGCCTGGGCAAGAACAGCAGCCGCAGGCCCTCATTGGTGTGTGCCGACTAGGCGTCAGGCTTTGGTGCGGTTACAGCCGATCCGATTCGGCAACTGGCCCTGCCTGGTTTTCAGCGTGGCCTGCAGCGCTTGCGGCAAGGTGCTCCAGAACGTCAGCCCGGAGCGCTCTTCGATGTGATCCACGGTGACCTGGTAATCGCAGAAGTCTGCGCCCTTGGGGGTTTCCTGGTTCATCACGAATGAGGCGTACAGGCCCGTTTCCGGCGAACTGCCGACCACGATGATTTTCCAATAACCACTGGGGATGGTGTGCACTTTGTTCGTGCCCGGCAACGAGCCGACAAAATGCTCATACAGCGGCCCGGTGGCCACATACACCTGATCGACGCCTGGTTCCTTGCTGAGGTTGCGCTCCTGGTCTTCCAGGCGCGCCCACGGCCCCTGGTTGAGCTCGGCCTTTTGCGGGGTGATGTTCGACAAGTAGTTGAGCGTTTGCCAATCGGCCACCCCGGCCATCGAAGCCAGGTTGGCCTGATGCCCACGGTCGATTTTGAGCGCGACGTTGGCGCCGTTGTAATCCACCGGGTCCAGGGTTTCCCCGGCTGGAATATCCGGGTCGGTGCGCCAGTCACGGGAGCGCCCGCTGGCCGCCGTGGCCTTGGTGATCTTGTAGGACACCCAATTGGCAAACTTGGTCGAACCGTTGTTGTTCAACGTGTAGGCCTGGCGGTTCAACGTCACTGGGCTGCCGCCGGTGGGGCAGCCAACCGCGCAGTTATCGAACGGCAAGGCTGGCGCAGGGAGGACGGCGGACTGGCGCGAGGGTGTGGTACAGGCAACCATCAACGGGATCAACGAAAACGCCAGGTACTTGAACGATGTGCTTCCTTGCATGGTGTTACTCCTTGGGATGAATCTTCTAAGAGACTGAATGGCCTCGGCCGATGCGCGTCCTGCGCAAGCCGAGATAACCATTGAATCACATAAACATTTCTAAACAACGACAGCAACCAGGCCGACGAACGTAACTCCCGCGCGCGCCATCGCAGCCATAACTGTGCTATCCATAACGCCGCCCTTAGGCGAGCGATAGCACCACCTCATCAATGCACAAGGAACTTACACATGAGTGAGAAACCGGCAATTGTCTTGGTCCATGGTTTTTGGGGCGGTGCGGCGCACTGGAATCGGGTGATTATCGAACTGCACAACAAGGGCTATACCGATTTGCATGCGGTGGAGATGCCGCTGACCTCGCTGGCCGACGATGCAGAACGTACCCGCAAGATGGTTGCGCAAATCAAGGGCCCGGTGTTGTTGGTGGGGCATTCCTATGGCGGCGCCGTCATCACTCAAGCGGGCAACGAACCAAATGTCGCAGGCCTGGTGTACATCGCGGCATTCGCCCCGGATGACGGCGAAAGCCCTGGCGGCATCACCCAGGAACATCTGCCCGAAGCCGCCCCTAACCTGGCGCCTGATAGCGACGGTTATCTGTGGGTCAAGCCTGAACGGTTCCACGACAGCTTCTGCCAGGACCTGCCCCGGCAAGAAGGCCAAGTCATGGGGGTTACCCAAAAGGCCCCGCTGGCCAGCACCTTTGGCGATGTGGTCAGCAACCCGGCGTGGAAGAACAAACCGTCCTGGTACCAGATTTCGAGCCAGGACCGCATGATCCATCCCGACAACCAGGCACGCATGGCCAAACGCCTGGGCACTCGGGAAACCCTCACACTGGATGCCAGCCACGCCTCCCTGGCGTCCAGACCGGCAGAAGTCGCTGCGTTTATCGATAAGGCGGCGTGTTCGCTGTCGTGATGATGTAATCAAGCTCGGGGGGGGGGGTAATGAAGTGTTTAAACAGAGGATGCTCCACGACCATGACTGAATACTTTCTGCCCCCCGCTGCCCCACACTGGCTGATCCGCCAAGCCACCCCCGATGACGTGCATGCCTTGGTCGCACTGGATGCCTACGCAACCGAGCATGCCAGCCGTCGCGTGTTTATCTATGACGCCGTGGTTCGCCAGAAATGCCTGGTAGCCGCCGACGCTAACCTGTGCGCCGGCTACCTGGTGCTCACCCACGATTTTTTCAACCATGGGTTTATTGCCCTGGTGGTGGTTTCACCGCTGTACCAGCGCCAGGGCGTCGCCCTTCGTCTGCTGGCAGCGGCCGAAGCAGCCTGCAAGACGCCCAAGCTGTTCGCGTCGACCAATGCCTCCAACAGAGCGTCACAGGCCCTACTGATGAAAGCTGGCTTTATTCCCAGCGGGCAGATCGAGAATCTGGATGAAGATGACCCTGAACACATTTACGTCAAATTCGTCCATTGATCCCGCTCAGGTCCAGGCAATCAGCCGCGCGGCCAAGTAAAGGCCCACCCCAAACACCCCATGGTTGATCACACTGCGCAGGCAATTCTTGCCTGGCGCGGCTGTTTTGGAGGATGCAAACCCGGCCCCCATCGCAGGCTGTATCAGCAACAGCGGGACGGCCACTGTCACCACACCCAGTATCAGTGCCGGCAAAATGGTGGGGGCCTGCAGCCAGGCAATCCCTTCAACCCACACCAGCGTGATCGCAAAAACAACGCCGGTGACGTAATGCGCGACCCAGCCCAGGGCCACTTCACCTCGAACGGATGACGCCTGCCCTATGCTGGCGTGAACAAACCGCCCTTGGCACGCATGACCGACCCAACGCCCCACAAACGCGAAATTCAGCGTCGGAACGCCAAGAGCCTTCATCAATAGCATCCACATATCCATCACGGCGGTAGCTCCCGCCCCTAACAACACAACCTGTGCGACCACTTCCAGCGCTGCCATATCTACCTCTTATTCATGGACCCATCGAACGTGCGCAGGCATCATAGAAGTTGAAGTCAACTTCAAGTCAATGGGTTACCAATGGATATCGCAGAGGTCGTCAAGCGCACGGGAGTTCCTGCCCATACCTTGCGTTTTTATGAGAAGAAAGGCTTGATCACCTCGATCAGCCCGGCCGGTATTCGCCGCCAGTTTCCAGCGGCGGTGATTGAGCAGTTAGCGCTGATTGCACTTGGGCAGGCGGGTGGACTTTCGCTGGATGAAATACAGGCCATGCTATCGCCAAACGGCCAGGCTGATGTGGACAGAGCGGTGCTGCTGGCCAAGGCCGACGAGATTGATGCGACGGTCAGGCAACTGCGCGCCATGAGCCGTGGCTTGCGGCACGCGGCAGCCTGCCCTGCGCCTGATCACGCGCAATGCCCGAACTTTCGTCGGCTGCTTAAAATCGCTGCCGCGGGGGTCTTTAAACGCGACAGCGCCCACCGCCCCGCCGGTGTTCGCCCTGCACACTCAAACGTTGAGGCCGTATGATTCGCGACTTTCGAAACGCTGATGTAGAACCTGTGCTGGACATTTGGTTGCAAGCGTCAACCCTGGCCCACCACTTCATTACCCCTGAGTTCTGGCATAAACAATTGGGCGCCATGCGCGAGATCTACCTACCAAGCGCCGTGACACGCGTGTTTGAGGTTGATGGACAAGTC
This sequence comes from Pseudomonas sp. AL10, assembly GCF_029960685.1. Lineage (NCBI taxonomy): Bacteria > Pseudomonadati > Pseudomonadota > Gammaproteobacteria > Pseudomonadales > Pseudomonadaceae > Pseudomonas > Pseudomonas sp. AL10. The sequence goes on along the minus strand of NZ_JASBQZ010000041.1, from coordinate 32,285 downwards.
CGGGGGTTCAGTTGCGTATATGAAAACACCTTGGCAGCGCTATTTGTCTCACCTGCTCATCAGGGCCGCGGCGTAGGCACGCAGTTGCTGGAGGATGCCATGGGGTCTAGAGCCGCTCTTCAACTGAGCGTGTATTCGCAGAATGTTGCCAGCCTTCATTTCTACCAGAAGCACGGATTTATCGTCCTCAGCGAACAGCGGGACGAACACACGGGTCACCTAGAAAAGGTAATGCGCTGGGCATCTGTTAGCTCGCCTAACCCACGGCCCTACCCCCGGTGATCCGGCAAACAGCGGCCTTGCCGGGGCCCCTACGCAGGAACCTTCTCTTGAATGTGCAATCTGTGGTTCACCCTTTGAACCGATTGTGAGACCCCGCGCATGCTTCTGAAAAAAGCCGTCCTCTGCCTGGCACTGCTAAGTGCCGGCTTCATCGCAGGCTATGCGGCAAAACCCACCCCGCAGCTGCAAGTCACCGCTGGCCAATTGATGGAGTGCGGTGAACTCATGATCCCGACGCTTGGGATGTGAGTCGCCAACCTCCAGGTACAAGCCGTTTTCAGCCATTCGAAATCATGTCCGCAGGATGCACGTTGAACCCATTTCGCCCCGCCGCCTTCGCGCCGTAAAGCGCTGCATCTGCGGCCTCCACCAGCCCCAACACCGGCGCCAGCCGTGAGCCCATGCCCGTCGCAACACCGATACTCACACTCACGTGCCCGAAGGGGCTGCCTGGGTGTGTGATGTTCTCCTGCTGCAGACGCGAAAGAATGCGTTGCGCGACCACCGCAGCGCCTGTGCTGTCAGTCGCGGGCAGGATGATCGCCATTTCTTCTCCGCCATAGCGCGCCACCAGGTCCGACGGGCGCCGCACGCACGACTCCAATAGCGTGCTGACCGCCTGCAAGCACGCATCTCCCGCGACATGACCAAAGGCATCATTGAAGCGTTTGAAATGGTCGATATCGAGCATCAGCAATGCCAGCGACGTACCCTCGCGCTGCGCCCGGCGCGCTTCCACGGCCAGCGTCTCATCAAAACAGCGGCGGTTGGCCAGGCCGGTCAGCGCGTCCTTCTTCGCCAAGAGTGCCAATTGCCGATTGGAGTCGAGCAACTGTTGCTGGGCGACACGCAACGCCTCTTCCGCCGCCGTACGCCTGCGGATATCCAGGATCAGAAACCAGCCGATCAGCCCCGTCAGCCCCAACAGCCCCGCCACCACGACCGCTGACAGCGCCGCCTCGATGCGCCACGCCGCGAGGGCTTCGTGCTTGCCCAACGCGACCGTAGTGATCAGCGGCAGGGTTTCGCTTTTGCGAAAGGCATAGAGCCGCTCTACCCCGTCCAGGCTGGAGGTATAGGCCGCAGTGCCCACCGGTTGGTCGACCAGGTACTTGGAATAAATAGGCGAGGAGGAAAAGTTGCGGCCCATGTCCTGCTCGCGGAAGGGGTAACGCACCAGCAACGTACCGTCGGCGTAGGACAGGCCGATGGCGCCCTCCTGGCCCACATCGAGTTTGCCGAATACCCGCAGAAAGTTTTCCACCCCCAGGGTCACAGCGACCACGCCAGCGAAGTTGCCGGCCGCGTCGTTGAAACGGCGGCTGATGGTCACCACCCATTCATGGTTGGCGCGGCTTTGAATCGGCGGGCCAATAAAAGGTTCAGCGCTCGGATCGTCGCGATGGTGGATGAAATAGGCCCGATCACTGCTATTGGCGCCCTCCGGAATCGCACGATTGGAAGACAGCAGCCACCGGCCCTGATGATCATAAATGGTGATGCCGCTGAGCTGCGGCATCAGCGGCTGCTGTCGGTTGATCAGCGTACTGATGCGCTGGATTTGCACCGGGCCACTGCCTTCGGTTTCCAGGCGCTCCACCAACCCCAGCAACAGCAACGAGCTTTGCCGCACGATGCCTTCGGTATAGGTGTTAAGGGCCTGGGTCAGGTTCAAGCCATGCACGTCCACTTCCGCCAGCGCACGGTCGCGGGAAGACAGGACTTTCCAAATCGTCAGCGAAGTCAGGGAACAGCCGATTACCAACAGCAACAGCATCACAAGACGGGTATCACGCTTCACGTCAGCACCTTAAGGAAGTCCGGTTTCCATTCCAGCCATCATTCGAACGTCGGTACTCACAGGGGCAACCGGTTCCAGAGTGCCAGCATACAAGCAGTCCGTGCAGGCTGCAGCAACAGAGTGTGCGGCTGAGCGCCGGCCAGAGGAGCCAGCGGCTTTAATGACCACTATCAAAACAGGGTATTGAATGCTAAACCAACCGTTAAGGTCGCTATTAATTCAATATCAATCGACGCAGAAAAACTTATACGAAGCGGCACTTTCTGAGCCTACTTGTACAAGTTTCATCTGCCACTCTACCGTTCATCGCCCTTTTAAAAAAATTTCAAAACATCTGCGCACCTGCCCTTATCAGAAAAGATGTCCGTTGCATAAACGGGCAACTAGCGAAACGACATTTCAAAACTGGGAGTATTGTTATGACGACGAGCAATAAAAACCCTGGAAACTTTGCCAACGATCGCGAAAAAGCATCAGAGGCGGGAAAGAAAGGTGGACAGGCCTCTGGCGGCAATTTCGCCAACGACCGCGAGAAAGCCTCGGAAGCCGGGCGTAAAGGCGGCCAGAACAGTCATGGTGGGGGGCGTAAGTCCTGACCACACGGGCAGTACCGCTGTTCCGTTTGTTAACAAAGGGCATTCATCATGCGTGCGTCCATTGATAATCAGCGCGGCGAGCCAGCTCGCAGGCCGATTGTAGAAGTGCAAACTAAAGCAAGGACCGGCCTGCGTTCTAATACGTCTGCGTGTTACGAACATCAGCAACTTGCTGAACAAGCCGAAGCCACGATAAGTGCATCTAAAACGCCACCCTTGTGTGAAAGGCACTTGTAATCGTGCAGCTTGATGCCCGCGACCAAGTGCACGCTTCAAGCACAATCGAAGTGAACGTTACATTACCGACATAACGACGAGGTAACTGAACATGACTACTCAAGACAAGCAAGGCAACATGAGCGTCAGCGAAGCCGGTAAAAAAGGCGGCGAGGCCACTTCTGCGTCCCATGACAAAGAGTTCTATCAGGAGATCGGCAGCAAAGGTGGCCAAAACAGTGGCGGGAACTTCAAGAACGATCCCGAGCGCGCCGCTGAAGCCGGCAGCAAAGGCGGCCAGAACAGCGGGGGCAATTTCAAGAATGACCCCGAACGCGCCGCCGAGGCGGGCAGCAAAGGCGGCCAGAACAGTGGCGGCAATTTTGCCAACGACCGTGAAAAAGCTTCCGAAGCCGGGCGTAAAGGTGGCGAACACAGCCACGGCGGCGGGCGCAAAAGCTGATGTGCTTGATGCAGGGGAGCCGTGCTCCCCTGCTTTCATTGATGAGGGACACCATGCCTTTACACATTATCAACTTCACCGCACCGGTCACCGCTTCTACGTGCAGCCAACTGATTGAAAAAGCCTCGTTGGCCGTACAACAAGATGCCCAGGGCCTGGTACTGAATATCGCCACCATGGGTGGTGAATGCAGCTACGGCTTTACGATGTACAACTTTTTATTGTCCCTGCCGATTCCGGTGCATACCCATAACCTCGGCACCGTGGAATCCATGGGCAATATCATCTTCCTGGCCGGTGAGCGCAGGACCGCCTGCAAACACAGTAAATTCCTGTTCCACCCCTTCCACTGGCATGTGCAAGGCGCGGTTGACCACTCGCGCATGTCCGAATATGCGATGAGCCTCGATTACGACTTGCAGTTGTACGCACGCATCGTCGCCGAGCGCACCGCCGATGCCGTCGAAAAACTGGAGACCGAAAAATACCTGATCGCCGCGCCACGCATTCTCGACCCGCAACAAGCGCTCACCGCCGGCTTGATCCATGGGATCGAACTTCCCATGGTCAAGGCGGAATTCGTGAGCAGCTTCATTCATTCCTAGGGCTTATCAGGCAAAAACTGCACAACACGAAAAGTACGCAGCAGAACGGCAAAAACCTGACCCCACGAACCGAGCGGGCGCACGCGCCCGCAACTACCTAACTATCACCACAAAATACTGGCAATAGAACATCAACTAAGCGCTTGTTTGAATTCTTCCTTTTTAGCAGTTGAAAACGTCCACTTCTTAATTGAGAGTGGCCGTTTCATTCAGGGAGGAATCGATGTGACGCATCTACAAGCGAACCGAGGTTGCCTGCACTGCAAACAGCCTTATGAATCAACGCTGGATGACCCGGACTACCTGATGTCGCCAGCGTCAGACATGCTGTGCCCGGCGTGCAGGCAACAGTATGCAGCCGACATCATGAAAGAGGCGCTGCAACGCAGCGTGCAAAAATTGTGCATATTGCAGGAGCGACGCAAAAAACAGTAAACACTTGCCTCGTTCCTGCCGCCCCCTAATGCACATCATCCATTAAAAACCCATTCATTCGGGGGACGGTGGTACATAGGGTTTTGCAATAAACGGGATACTCCCAGACGGACGCCATCTTACATTCTCAAGACCGTAGCGCTCGGCCAGCGGTTTGCTGATGCGTTTGATCTTTTCATTACGCGACCTGGGAATAATGCCAATGCCTGCATCGCAACAGGCCCAATGCCAGGCTTCTGCGTTATTCATCACCTCCGCTCTTATAATGAAAGACTTAGGCTCGTGGTGGTATTCGTATTCGATGACATATAAAGAATTTTTCATAACCTCTCCTTCTGATTTTTTGTTATTTGCTCAGAACGAAGGTTCAGAATTTTTAATGTTTGAATGACGACGATCACACACTTGCCGTCGCACTACCGTTCGTCGGCCTCGCATTAAAAAAATAAAACCGCTCATGCGTCTTTTGTTTCTTAGTAGTGAGTCTGTTCACTCCAGGCTCTTGGTAAAAAACTCCTGTCTTGCCCGCACTCCGTGCGGGCTTTTTTATTTGCGGCGGCGCTACACCCTGTGGCGAGGGAGCTTGCTCCCGTGACGTAGCGACCGACGGTAACCACGATGCGAAGCGAGCCGCTCGTGATCTTGCTCTTGATCTGCTTGTGATCTTGATCTTAAGCGCCCCGTTAAACCACGCTGGCCGAACGCAGGCTTGAATTCGTGGGTAACCCGGCAGGACGCCGGGTTAGCCGCCCCGCGCCATGGATGGCGCGTGGCGGCGGCCCACGGATTCAAGCCTGTGTTCGGGCATACCGAGCGTGAGCGAGGTGCCGAGTGGTGGGGCAAGAGCCCTTTGGTTACCTTGGGGCTTTTCCAAAGTGACCCGCCGTCAGGGCGGCCCCCTAAGTGGCCGTAACCACAGCAATGGATATGTACACAAACCAACTGTGTTGACTGTTAGGCCGCCATCGCAGGCAAGCCAGCTCCCACATTAAATTGCGGGCGTCAGTTAGTTAGGCGTCGGCTGTAAGGCCGCCTTCGCGAGCAAGCCCGCTCACAGTTGCAGCGCGGGGCCTCAGGTAGGTCTCGACCGTCGACCGCACCCTTCAATCGTCGTCGTGCAAGTGCGCATCAGCACAGGGCAGTCGGCCGGACTCACCACCGGCAATCCGTTCCGCCTGATCAATGCCGCGTTTGAGCGCGTCCCGCACCGTCCATTCGGCGCCCGACAATTGCTTGGTACGTTCAACCACGCATTGCCCCGTCGCGGTGTAGACGCACAGCAGCACTTCGATATCGCCATCTTTCCGCTCCCGGGCCCTGACTTCGATATGGCAGCCGTTTTCAACCTCCTGGGTAAAGCACTCTTCGTCGAGTGCCTTGGCGGCCCAGGCTTCATAGGTTTTGCCACGTATAAACATAGCGCTTCTCCAAAACCGTTAGTGGGGTTGGCCATCAACTAACGACTGAACTTCTTAACCCGAATTCAGACTTTTTCCAAGGCCAATTCCATCATGCACCGATAAAAACCCTTTACCGTTTCGCCTGTTAAACCGTTCGTCAGGCGAGGAAACAAATTGTTAAACCAACCCACCGGGCTCTATTCAAAATATTCGGGAGCGCGGCGAAATGCGCCCTGCAGAGCGGCAGCAAAAGCTAATAGAACCGAGCAGTAGAAGCACTTTGTCTACTGACGGCACCTTATTGCCGAGTGTTTAACACCTGGCGGCGTCTGAGGTTAACAAGCGCTTCGCTTAGTTAACGCTTGAGCACTGATTCGGCGCAGCAAAACGCAAGTTTCCAACACAGGAGCAAGGCATGAAACGAGCGATGGGTTATTGCCTGGTCACTATTACCAGCCTCTTCTTACTCACCAGTTGCAACCTGGTGGTATTCAACCCCAAGGGGCAAGTAGCAACCGATGAGCGCGACCTGATCATTCTCGCCACCGGCCTGATGCTGCTGGTGGTCGTCCCGGTGATCGTGATGATGTTCGTCTTCGCCTACCGCTACCGCGCCACCAATAAAAAAGCCCGCTACTCCCCCCGCTGGGCCAGCTCGCACAAAATCGAGGCGGTGGTGTGGGGCGTTCCCCTGCTGATCATCATCGTCCTGGGATGGGTGACCTGGGAGACCACCCACGCACTCGATCCCTATCGCCCGCTGGAATCAGACACCCCGCCCATCAATGTGCAGGTGGTGGCCACCGACTGGAAGTGGCTGTTTATCTACCCTGACCTGGGCATCGCCAGCGTCAACGAGCTGGCCCTGCCGGTGCACACGCCGGTGAGTTTCACCGTCACCTCCGACGCGGCCATGACCTCGTTTTTTATTCCGGCACTCGGCGGGCAGATCTACGCCATGGCCGGCATGCAGACCAAGCTGCACCTGATCGCCAACGAAACCGGTGAGTTCAGGGGGATTGCCGCCAACTACAACGGCCCCGGTTTTTCCGACATGCATTTCACCACGCTGTCGCTGAGCGCTGCCGACTTCCAGAGCTGGGTGACAAAGGTCAAGGGCGCGGCCACGCCTCTGGACCACAGCACTTACGCGCAATTGGCCAAGCCCACCCTCAAGCACCCCGTGACCTATTACTCGGCGGTACAGGAGCGCCTGTTCCTGGACATCGTCGACAAATACGAAGGCATGAACAAGGCCAATAAACCCCGGCGTTCGCCCTTGAGCGACGCTGCACAACGCACCGATCAACACCCAAGTCTGCTGGCTGAGGAGCGGTAACCATGTTCGGAAAACTGTCGTGGGACGCGATCCCAACCACTGAACCCATTGTGATGTACACCCTGGCCGTCGTCGGCCTGATCGGGGTGGCGCTGGTGGGCGCGATCACCTGGAAACGCAAGTGGGGCTATTTGTGGCGCGAGTGGTTCACCTCGGTAGACCACAAGAAGATCGGTTGCATGTACATCATCGTCGCCCTGGTGATGCTGCTGCGCGGGTTCTCCGATGCGATCATGATGCGCACCCAGCAAGCCATGGCCGCCAGCGGCGGGCCGGGTTACCTGCCGCCGGAACATTACGACCAGATCTTCACCGCCCACGGTGTGATCATGATCTTCTTCATGGCCATGCCCTTCGTGGTCGGCTTGATGAACATCGTCGTGCCGTTGCAGATCGGCGCTCGCGATGTGGCCTATCCGTTTCTCAACGCCCTGAGTTTCTGGCTGTTCGTGGTGGGTGCGGCGCTGGTGAACATTTCGCTGGGGGTGGGTGAGTTCGCGCGCACCGGTTGGGTGGCTTATCCGCCGTTATCCGAGCTGGGCTACAGCCCCGGCGTCGGCGTGGATTACTACATCTGGTCATTGCAGATATCCGGCATCGGCACGCTGCTCACGGGGGTGAATTTCTTCGTCACCATCCTGAAGATGCGCACCGAAGGCATGACGCTGTTCAAGATGCCGGTGTTCACCTGGAATGCGCTGTGCACGTCGGTGCTGATTCTGGCGGCATTTCCGATCCTCACCGCCACCCTGTTGATGCTGACCCTGGACCGTTACCTGGGCATGCATTTTTTCACCAACGAGGCCGGCGGCAACCCGATGATGTACGTGAACCTCATCTGGGCCTGGGGGCATCCGGAGGTGTACATCCTGATCCTGCCCGCGTTCGGGGTGTTTTCCGAGATTGCCGCCACCTTCAGCAGCAAGCGGCTGTTCGGCTACGTGTCGCTGGTATGGGCGACCATCGCGATCACCGTGTTGTCGTTCATCGTGTGGCTGCATCACTTTTTCACCATGGGCGCGGGGGGCAACGTCAATGCGTTCTTCGGCATCATGACCATGATCATCGCGGTGCCCACCGGGGTGAAAATCTTCACCTGGTTGTTCACCATGTACCGCGGCCGCGTGCGTTTCGAAACGCCCATGCTATGGACCCTGGGCTTTATCGTGACCTTCAGCATCGGCGGCATGACCGGGGTGCTGCTGGCGGTGCCGGGGGCCGACTTCCTGCTGCACAACAGCCTGTTTCTGATCGCGCACTTTCACAACGTGATCATCGGCGGCGCGGTGTTCGGCTATATGGCCGGCCTGACGTATTGGTTCCCCAAGGCGTTCGGTTTCCGCTTGAACGACAAGCTGGGGCGCATCGCTTTCTGGTGCTGGCTGGTGGGCTTTTATTTCGCGTTCATGCCCTCCTACGTGCTGGGTTTCATGGGCATGACGCGCCGTCTCAATCATTTCGACAACCCCGAATGGCGGCCCTGGCTGCTGCTGGAGTTGGTGGGGGTGGCAATCATCCTCTGCGGCGTGGCGGCGCAAGCCTTGCAATTGTTTGTCAGCATCCGCAACCGTCATCAATACCGCGACCTCACCGGCGACCCGTGGGACGGGCGCACCCTGGAATGGGCCACTGCGTCTCCGCCGCCGCTGTACAACTTCGCCGAGCAGCCCAAGGTCAATGACCTGGACGCGTACTGGGGCATGAAGGAGCGCGGCGTCAGCACCCTCAGCCACACCGACTATCGCAGCATCCACATGCCGCGCAATACCGCGTCGGGCCTGGTGATCAGCCTGTTTGCGCTGGTCTGCAGCTTTGCGTTGGTGTGGCACATCTGGTGGATGGCGGCGTTCGGCCTGGTGGCCTCGGTGGTGGCGTTCGTGGTGCGCAGCTACGACGAAGACACCGATTACTTCGTGCCCGCGCAGGAAGTCGCGCGCATCGAAACGGCACGTCTCAAAGACCTGGCAGAGGCTTGACCCATGTCCAATATCGTTATGGAAAAAGACATCGCCCATACCCACGAACAAGGGCATGAAGACGCCGGTTCCCTGAGCCTGTTCGGGTTCTGGATCTACCTGATGACCGACTGCATCCTGTTTGCGACCTTGTTCGCCGGCTACGCCGTATTGCGCGACAGCGTGGCGGGCGGGCCGTCGAGCATGGATATTTTCGAACTGCCCTATGTGCTCGCCGAAACCATGCTGCTGCTGTTGAGCAGTATCACCTACGGCTACGCCATGCTCGCCATGAACCACGGCAAGCAACGCGATGTGCTGCGCTGGCTGGGGCTCACGTTCGTGTTGGGCGCGGGCTTTATCGCCATGGAGATCAACGAATTCCACCACTTGATCGCAGAAGGCTACGGGCCGGACCGCAGTGCCTTCCTGACGGCCTTCTTCACCCTCGTCGGCACCCACGGCGCGCACGTGTTAACCGGGTTGATCTGGATGGCGGTGCTGATGGTCCAGGTCAAGCAACGCGGCCTGACCAGCACCAACGCCACCCGGCTCAGTTGCCTGAGCCTGTTCTGGCACTTTTTGGACGTGGTGTGGATCTGCGTCTTTACCGTGGTCTATCTGTTGGGGGTGGTGTGACATGTACAAGCAAAGCTCGCTTCACAGCAGTGCCGGTACCAGCCATGGCAGCAGTCGCTCCTATCTGGTCGGGTTCCTGGTGTCAGTACTGCTCACCCTGATCCCGTTCGGCCTGGTGATGTTCCCGTCACTGCCGCGCACCTTCACCGCCTGGCTGGTGGTGGCGTTGGGCGCAATACAAATCGTGGTCCACCTCAAGTTCTTCCTGCACCTGGACACGGCCGAGGAACAACGCTGGAACCTGATTGCGCTGATTTTCTCGGCGGTCATCATTCTTCTGTTGGTGGGGCTTTCGTTATGGATCATGGACAGTATTCATCACAACATGCTGGCGCACTGAAACACTGGCGGGGGCTGTTCAATACCGCCATCGAGCTCACCAAGCCGGGCATTATTGTCGGTAACCTGGCCTCGGTGCTGGGCGGTTACCTGCTTGCCGCCAGCGGGCATGTGGCCTCGGTGACGCACGGGCTTGCCACCCTGCTCGGCACGGCCCTGGTAATCGGTTGCGGCTGTGTCATCAACAACTGCATTGACCGCGACATCGACCGGCGCATGGTGCGCACCTGTCATCGGCCATTGGCATTGCGCACCATCAGGGTGTCCACTGCCGCCGGCTATGGGATCGTCCTGGGCGCCTGCGGTTTTGGCTTGCTGTGGGGCGGCAGCAATGCGCTGGCGTGTGGGCTGGCAATGGTCGGGCTGGTGATCTATGCGGGGGTCTACACCTACTGGCTCAAGCGGCGTTCCCACTGGGCCACCTTGATCGGCAGCGTCTCCGGGGCGATGCCGCCGGTGATCGGCTATTGCGCGGTCACCGGGCGGTTTGACCTCACGGCGTTGCTGCTGATCGTGGTGTTCTGTTGTTGGCAGATGCCGCATTCACACGCGATCACCGTGATGCGCCGCGAGGATTTCCGCGCCGCAGGCCTGCCGCTGTTGAGCCTGGCCCAAGCCCACCGGCAGATACTGGCGTACATGCTGGCCTTCCTCGCAAGCGCTCTGATGCTGGGCGCGGTGGCGCAGATGGCGGCGTTGTATTTTGTGGTGATGCTCGGGCTTGGGGGGTATTGGCTCACCCTGGCGGCCAACAGCACACGACTGACTGACCCGACCGCCTGGGCGCGCAGGATATTCGGGTTTTCGATAGTGCTGGTGCTGGCGCTTAACCTGGCGTTGGCAGTACTGAGGTAGCTCTGCGGGCAGCGCCCTCCCCCTGTAGGAGCGAGCTTGCTCGCGAAAAACGTCAACGATAACGCGGGTTGCCTGCATAAACGCGGCGCCTGTGAGTTTTTCGCGAGCAAGCTCGCTCCTACAGAAGGTCATATCGTCGTCGGCTGTCTGGCATCAAGCACCGCACGGATTTTGCGGGGCAAGTCAGCAGGCTGATACGGCTTGGGAATCAACTCGAACTCATGCACCTCTATGTCCGCGCGGGCCAACGCGTCTTTCGCATAGCCGGTGGTCAGCAAGATCCTGATGTGCGGGTACAAGCGCGACACCTCCCGCGCCAGTGCCGCGCCATTCATTGCGCCGGGCATGATCAAGTCACTGAACACCAGGTCATACGTCGCCTGCCTGAGCATGCCCAATGCCTCGGCGGCATTGAGGGCGATGTCTGTGTGGTAACCGTAGTCAGACAGAATGACCTGCGCCAACTCGGCCACCTCGGGCCGGTCCTCTACAATCAGGATTCGCTCGTTACCTTGGGGTGAGGTCGCCTCAGGTGCCTGCTCGACCCACAGCTGGCTGTCATCGGCCGGAAAGTACAAGCGTATCGTCGTACCGATACCCGGGTCGGAATGAATCCGCGCTGTGCCGCCCGATTGCTTGACGAAGCCGTACACCATCGACAACCCCAGGCCCGAGCCCTGGCCTTCTTCCTTGGTGGTGAAGAACGGCTGCATGACTTTGTCCTGAATACCTGCGTCGATGCCGTTGCCGTTATCCGAGACCGAAATGCTCACGTAACAGCCCTCGGCCAACCCCTCACGCTCGGCATCGATATCGCCGGGCACTTGGACGTTGCAGGTCTTGACGGTGACCGACGGATCAGCACGCCCGTGCAAAGCGTCTTGGGCGTTCGACAACAGATGCTGCACCGCCAGCTCCGCCTGGACCGGGTCGATGCGGCAATTCCACAGCTCGTCGGCAAGCTCCACCTGCAACGCGACGCCCCGCAGCGCACGGGCCATAAAGTCCGGGCGGCCGAGCAAGCTGTTCAAGTTGATCACCCGGCTGTCGAGCCGTTGCTTGCGCGAAAACGCCAGCAACTGCTGAGTCAGGGTTTGCGCTTTTTCCGCCGCCGCCCTGGCACGGCTGGCGCTGCTGACGATGCGCTGCGGATCGCTGCCGGGGCGCTTGGCGCTCTGCTGGATCAAGTCGAGATAGCCCATCATCACTTGCAGCAGGTTATTGAAGTCATGGGCGATGCCACCGGTCAGTTGCCCCAGCGCTTCCAAATCTTGTGCGCGACGCACGCGCTGCTCAGCGTCGTGGCGCCGGCTCACGTCCAGCTGCGAGGCGAAAAAATACACCAGTTGCCCACGTTCGTTGAACAACGGCGAAATGAACAGCTCGTTCCAGAAGGTCGAGCCGTCCTTGCGGTAATTGAGCACCTCGACACAGGCCTCATGGTGCCGCTCAACTGCGCGTTGCACCTGGTGCAGCGCGTTTTTGTCGGTTTGGGGCCCCTGCAGGAACCGGCAATTGCGGCCAATCACTTCGTCCAGTTCAAAGCCTGTCAGGGTCAGGAACGCCTGGTTGGCAAAGATGATCGGGTTATCCGGCTCGGCGGGGTCGGTCACGATCATTGCGCTGTGGCTGGCTTGCATGGCCGCAAAGAACAGGTCTTTGCGGCTGGCAGACAGCATCGCCAATTCCATACCCTCGACCACAGGCTTCTTCTTTGTCGCCAAGGTTCACCTCCAGATACGTGGTATGTGTTCCATGGACCGTGAAAATGCTGCGCAGTGCCATCAAAGGGCGCGGCGCCCGTGATTGGGCGCCGCGCGACCGTACAGCCTGGGTCATGGCTCAGGTTTTGGCTGCAGCCCCCTGCCCAGGTCAGCGCCGGTGGTGGGGTCGCTGGTGGGGTCCGAGAGCGTGCGGATCTTCATCGCGCTCAGCGCCGCTTCCTCGTCGGCGTCCAACTGCACGCTGGCGGTGCCGTCACCGCCATCGACTGCCGGCTGTGGGTTTTCCACGAACTCCCAACCGTCACCCTGGTTCCAGGGCCCGCGCAGGTTTTCCGCACCTTGGGACATGTTGAAGTACACCTGGGTGAACTCCGGCTTGCCCGGCAACTTGCCTTGGGGGAAATTCGGTTGAATGGCATGCAGCGCTTTTTCGAATGAAAGCTGGTGAGCGATTTCCCGCGTCATCAAAAACCCCAGCGCATCTTTTACTCCCGGGTCATCGGTGACGTTCATCAGCCGCTCATAGACGATTTTGGCCCGGGCTTCGGCGGCGATGTTCGAACGCATGTCTGCGGTGGGTTCACCGATGGTGTCAATGTAGGCGGCAGTCCACGGCACACCGGCAGAGTTGGTCAGCGGCGAGCCCGCCCCGTACAGCAGGCTGGTGATGTGCGAGTCATTGCCGGCGCCATTGAGGGCACGATACAACTCGCCCTCCTCTTCCACGCCTTCGGCCATCCGCCCCTTGGCGCCCTTGTTGAGCATGACGATGATGGAGCCGACGATCTCCAGATGGCTGAGTTCTTCGGTGGCGATGTCCATCAGCAAATCTTTGCGCCCCGGGTCGTCTTCCGCCAAGGCTTGGGTGAAGTAACGGGACGCGGCGGCCAACTCACCTTGAGCGCCGCCAAACTGCTCGAGCAAAAGGTTGGCCAGGCCCGGGTTGGGCTCGGCGACACGGACGGTGTATTGAAGTCGCTTGTTATGTAGAAACATGAACAAATCTCCTCAGGCTTACGGAAAAAGGCGCCCTGCTGGAATGCGCGCCTACCTTGCATGGGAAGTGGCCTGCGCATGGAAAATTTCAAAATAAACCGGCGCCTCACGACCAGCGGTAATACGCTGCAGGCCAAGCGAAACGGCGCTTGTAGCGCAGCTCTCTCAATCGGCACCGTGGTTTTCCGACTCGGGCACGACGTCGATGCCGGGCGTACCGCTGGCGGGTTTGATGCTGGCGTCAGCGGGTGTCGCGGCGCTGTCGGGATGGTCCCAATCGGTGGTCGCGTTGGGGTCTTCGTCGCGCCCGGCAGTGCCAATCACGCAACCGTCTTCATTGGGTGCGTCTGGTTGCTCAAGCGGCCGGTACTGTGGGTTGGATGGGTTGGGCTTCATGGCTGAAATGCTCCCGTTCACAGGTTAGGAACTCGTTGGAACGACGCCTTTTTTTGGAGTGCGACGAAAAAGACGAATGGCAGGACCCTAAACTAAGCCGGCAGTTTCGATCTTATTAATACCGAAGCGCTGACCGGCAATAAAAGTTATACGAAGCGGCGTATCAACTAAATTCCTGTATAACTTTTTCAGCGAAATTACCGTTCGTCGCCGGTTAGAAAAATCGGTAAAACATTTCCCAAACAGCCAATATCGGAATAAGTGTCCGTTGCGAAACGGCCAACTAACGAAACGCTAACTTAGCGATTGGAGAACTATCATGACTACAGGTAATAAAAACCCGGGCAACTTTGCCAATGATCGCGAAAAAGCCTCCGAAGCCGGTAAAAAAGGCGGCCAGGCGTCGGGCGGCAACTTCGCCAACGACCGTGAAAAAGCCTCGGAAGCCGGCCGTAAAGGTGGGCAGCACAGCCATGGCGGCGGTCGGAAGTCGGGTTCTTGAGTAACGGTGGGAGGGGCAGCCTGGCTGCCCCTTCAAACCAAACGCACAGAACATAAGTGACATATTCATCACTGATAAATAATCGTAAACGTCGCCGACGCATTGGCCGGGCCTGGCGTGACTCGGTTGGCGGTTTGCAGATAACGGGCACGCAAGCGGATGTTGTAGCTGGACTCGAAGGACAGTGGGTTAATACCGCTGGCCCGATTCATCCCCAGGGGTACCGGGGTACTGTCTAGTGTCGCTACTTGGATGCCGACTCCGCTTGCGGCAGGCGAATTACCTGTGCCTGTGGGATCAATGCTCAGCACGCCCGTACTGGCATTGATCGCCGGGCGCGAGGAGTCGATGCGAAATTGCAGGGTGTTACCCGCTAGGGTTCCGCCGGAGCCAACGCCGGTGGGTGAATTACCACTTTGCGAAAGCCAGCCAGGTCCGGTGGTGGAATAGGTGCCATGGAACGCCGGGCAATCATTCAAGTTGATGGAAAAATCTGTCCACCCTGTGGCGCTGTTAAGCCCGGTGAACTTATTGGTCAAGTGCGTCCCCATCGGCACTGAAACATCCGGCGTACTGCATGTGCGCGAGACAATCTGGATACTGCCGGAGATGCCCATCCTGAAACCCTGCATCCTGGCATCGCCGAAGTTGCCAAACAGGCTCACGACCGGCAATGAGCTGCCCGCCAATACACCTGGCGTTACTTCCCCTAGTTTGATCAGTATCAATTCGAAGTTCGAAGGTCCATCAAACGGAATCAGGCAGCGAGAGCCCGATGTGCAGGCAGTCCAGGATTTGTTGGTTTGCCTGGGCAGCACGCCGCCGAGACTATTGATAACCACCCCCAGCCCTGGAATTCGGGTTCTGTAGACCTTGTTGGCATAGGGGCCGCTGGACCAATTGGCTAAGCCAGAAGTCGCCTCGACCGTCAACTCGGTCCACTGTTGAAACGGAGCAAACCGGCAGTCCAGCTCGGGTGCCTGGCCCAAGGCCATGCTGAAGCGCTGTCGATAGACTTCGGCGCCCACCGGCACATCACGTCCGACGGTAATCGCCGAGACCTGCAATGGCATGTTGCCCACTGCGGCCTGGATACCGTTGTTATATGTACAGGTCACTGCCATGGCCGTATCGGCCATCGCCCAAAGTGCCGCCAGCGCTAGGCTGGGTTTGATCAAAGCGCCCATGTTCATAACGGTACCTTTTGCATGTTGTTGGCCGGCGTGCTGCCCGCGACCTGTTTGCCGGCGGCGCAAATAGCGTCCACCTGTTGCAATTGCTGGCCCTCGCCGGGGCCGGGAGGAATCATCAGGGCACACTGTTGATGGGTCTTGCTGCCCCAGTTGATCAACAACTGGCGGGTTTCTGGCTTGATCCGGGCATAGAGCAGACCGCCCTGCCCGACCATCCCCACCGAGGCGCCTTCGCCGTCGGTCACGCCTGCGCCAAATGGCAAGCTGCTGCCATCGTCCAGGCGCACATTGAGCAGCACCGCACGGCCCTGATTAGTGGTGTATTTAAGATGCACCACGGCACCGGCGCGTGGGGCGACTTGTTGGCTGGTCTCGTTGAGTTCGACATCCAGCGAACTGCCAATCGGGTCGATGGCCACCTCGTTCAGCTCATAAGGCCGTAGGTACGGCACCACGGCATTGCCGCGACTGTCGAGCGTGAGGCCGGGGTATCCCGAAACCTTGGCGCCCGCGGCACCCGGCGCACTGACCACCGCCATGGTTTCGCCGCGGTACGGCGTCATGGTCACACCCTCGGCGTGGGCCACCACGGTGCCGCTGGCGCCCATCGAGGCACTGGTATAGCCATCGCCACGCCCCAGTGCCGCACTGAGCATGGCTCGCCCACCCGTGTACTGACCGTTAAGCGCGGCGCTCTTGCTGTGGTTGGCGCCGTCATGGCCGAAATTGGCGCTATAGCCATATTGACGGTCTTGGCCGGCGGTGCCGCTGATACCGGCCTGCTCACTGTAATTGCCTTGGGTATCGCGGCCCACCTGCGCGGTTATTTGCGGAGTGTTACCCGACGCGCCGAAATCCAGGGGCATGCTCATGGTCAGCAAAAAGCTGTTCTCCATGTCGCCCAGCCCCATGCGGCTGCGGTTGGCATTCACACTGAAGCTGACGCGGTTGAACTGCTTGCTGTAGCTGAACTGGTACTGCACATCACTGCCCGGCTGATTCCAGTAGTTTTGCGCGTAACCGCTGATAGAGACTTGCCCCCAAGCCCCAAGATTCTGGTCGGCGGTCACCGAAAAACGACTGCGCGGGCGACCGAACATGCTCGAATCCCAGCCATTTTTCTCGGCATCCAGCAGTTGGATGGCGTTGCTGAAATCCAGGTAGTCCTGAGTGGAAAACCGATAGGCCGCCAGCGAGAAGTTACTGCCGGTACTGAGCACATTCTTGCTGTACGACACCCGCATGCTCTGGCCCTTGGCAGCGCCGCCGGCCAGGTCGGTCTGGGCGTGCGTGATGTCCACGGCCATCGCACCGATGGGTGTGCCGAACGCCAGGCCGGTGAGCACCGCCGTGTAGTCATCGCTCGATTGCAGACCGGCAAAACCGGTGAAGGTATTGTTCAAGCCGTACTGCACAGTCCCTTGCAGCAGGCGCGCCTGATCGTCGACGAAGTTGTTGCGGGTTTCACCCGCGGTGAGGCTGAACCGCGAGGTGCCGGGGCGTAGCAACTGGCTGACCGAGGCGTAGGGCACGATAAAGTTCTGCTCAGTACCGTCGGCTTCGGCCACGCTCACGCTGAGGTCGCCACCATAGCCGGTGGAGTACAGGTCATCGATCACAAACGCGCCGGGCGCCACGGTGGTTTCCAGCAAGATATTGCCGGCCTGGCGAATGGTTACCCGCGCATTGGTGCGGGCAATACCCCGGATGACCGGCGCATACCCGCGCATCGAATCAGGCAGCATGCGGTCGTCAGTGGACAATTGCACGCCACGGTAGGACAAGGTGTCGAAGATCTCGCCGGTGGTGTTGGACTCACCCACCGTCAGTTGGCTTTTCAACGCGGTGATATCACGCTGAGCGTATGTGTCCAGAGCCTGATACCGGCTGCCCAAACGTGACTGCCAGCTCATGGACGCGTTGTGGCGCAGGCGCCAGTCCCCCAGGTTCAGGCCCGCGTTGAGGCCCATGAACGCCGAATCGGAGTTGCCACTGCGGGTGCGGTTACGATTGGCGTTGAAGTTGTAGCTGAGCATGGCGGCCGTCACGCCACGGTCCCACAACTGCGGGCTGACGTAACCCCGCGCATTACGCTTGAGCGCCACCTGGGGAATGCTCAGGTCCAGCGCCTGGTTCTCTGGGGAGAAGTTCGCGGTAGCGCCAGGGATTACCTGCCACACTGCCGGGCACGCCTGACTGTCGAGCATCGTGCTGGCCTCGGGCGTAAGGCTGGCCATTTGCACACCCTGGCGCTCAAGCAAGCCACGGTTCATACACACCACCGGCTTGCTGCCGTCGGCCTGGGCGTCAATGCGAATATCCTGCCGGTTGTTCAGTTGCCCGTTGAGGATGATGTCGGCTCGGTATTGACCGGGCATCACCGGGTTGCCGGCCTGGTAGGCACTCAGGTCAAGATTGCGCGAGTCTTCGGGCAGGAAGGCGTCATTGAACTGCACTTCTTGCGCCAACGCGCCTTGCATGCTCCACACGCCTGGAGCAATGGCCAATGCCTTGAGGATCAGGGCAGTGAGCGGATTCAAGGCGAAGCGAGGCCGCGCCCGCAGAAAAAGCCTGGAGCAAGAAAAGGTCGACATAGATGACTCGCGGGTAAAAACGTCAGGAATGGATCAGGGCTGCAGCGTGTTGCGGGTCGGGACCAGCGCGCCGTAATCGTTGATGGCGCTGAATTCCACCTGGGCCTGGCTCGACGGCCTGGCCTTGAGCGTGGGCAGCGCGAACTGCCGGGTTTCCCCAGGGCCGACCATGCCGTCCTCACTGCGATAGCGTTGGTTACCCGCCACCAGGTCCAACTCGATCAGCGAGACGTGGAACGCCGACGGGTTGTACGCCTTCAGCGCCAGGCCTTGGCCATCGCGTGCCGTAACCAATTGCCACTGCACCTGCTCAACCGCCTCATTGGGATTTCCAGGCAAGCCGACCGGGCGATAGAACAGCTTGATGCGCGAACGGAAAGCCATTTGCAGCGTGTTGAGGTCTGCACCCGCCTCGGGTTTGGGCGGGATTTCGAGAACGTTGAGCCAGAACACCGACTCTTTGTCCTGCGCCAAAGGCGCGCCGGTAAAGAGCACTCGCAAGCTTTGGCCCTTGGTCGGGTCAATGCGCGCCACCGGGGGCGACAATAGGAACGGCGCCTTGGAGCTGGTGGGTGTCGATTCGACGCTGCCGGTGTCGATCCATGATTGGACCAGTGCGGGCAACGTGCCGTTATTGTTCAGTTTTACGGTGATTTCTTTCTGGTCCGCCGGATAGACCAGGCGCGTACCGGTAATCACCACTGCAGCGAATGCATGGGAACACATCAGTGTGGCCAGGCCGATCAGCAGCAGTGGTTTGAATGCACGTGTGCACGACATAGAGCAATCCCTTTACCGTCTGGATGCACGCCCTTCAATACCGAGCAGGGCGTGTGTCCAAAGCCTGCGACTTACTGATAATTGATGGAGTAAGTCACGGAGCCCACAACGGTGCCCGGCGTGGTAGCCGACTGGGCGTAGTACTGAACGGCGTACGGCAGCACAGCGGTCAGGGCAGTTGGGTCAACAGTTACGCGGCTGGTGGAGGTAACCTGAGACGTGTTGCCGGCCTTGATCGCGTTGCCATTGGTGGCATCCACCAACTGCAGTTGGACCTTGGTGGCTGAACCGCTGATGTTCTTCACATTACCGCTGGCCGGATCCACGCCACCGCCCGACTCAAAGAACGCCGCCGCGGTTTTGATCGCAGCAGAGCACTTGCTCAGTTCGATGTTGAAACCGGTCTGGCCAGCTACTTGCCCGGCGGAAGCCAAGGAAGCGGTGGAGATGGTTGGCAAGGTGACGGTGGTCGCGCCGGAAGCTGCTGCACCATTGACGGCCACTTGGCAGGTTTCGGCTTTCAGCTCACCGTTGAAATCAATTTTGCCGTCCGAAGCCATGGCAGCAGAAGAGACGGTGGCAGCGACCAGTACAGCGAGGGCGCGAGCTTTGTAATTCATGAGTAACTCCGAGAACGCGATAGGCTTGATTAAGTTGTGAAGTTCCCTGGACGGGAAATACTTCTGCGTTGTTGCGAAATGAAGTGTAAGCAGCGCACTTAATTTTCAAAATAGGAGTGCTCTGAAAAACAAATAACCCGGGCAAATCACCTTATAAACAGGCGATTAAAATCAACAAACAAAGTCCCCCAGCATAGTGGGCTGGCTTTAATAAGCCAACAGACAAAGCGTCTATAGGAGTGGTCCTAAAAGCGCGCCTGAACGGTATATTTAAATCCAGCTTATATAATGAGTCATCGTTATCCTGATCATCAGATGTTGACTGACCCATCGTTATCGCAGCCTAAGCATCTACACAACTTCGAGGTTAGGCTGGACCCGTGGCGGCCTGACATCCGACGCTTATCTACCTGGCGCGCCGCAGTCCAAATGTGGGAGCTGGCTTGCCTGCGAAGGCGGCCTGACAGTCAACACAGTTGGATTGTGTACATATCCATTGCTGCGGTAACGGCCACTTAGGGTTCCGCCCTGACGGCGGCTCACTTTTGAAAAGCGCAAAAGTAAGCAAAACGCTCTTGCCCCACCACTCGGCACCTCGCTTAGGCTCGGTGTGCCCGTAATCCGCCAGTGATTTGGGGGCCGCCTGAACGGCTCGCTTCGCATCGTGGTTACCATTGAGCGCTACAGAGTTGTATAGATACCCATCGCTATCGCAGGCAAGCTCTAATACCGTTCAGTTAAGGCATTTTGTAGGAGCGAGCTTGCTCGCGAAAAACTCACAGGCGCCGCGTTCATTCAGGAAGCACGCGTTATCGTTGACGCTTTTCGCGAGCAAGCTCGCTCCTACAGAGGGCGATATACGCTTAACTGAACGGCATTAAGGCAAGCCCCACCTGTGAGAACGAGCGGGTACAGCAACGAGGCTATACTGGCGCAGGCCTTTGACCAAGCAGCACGCTGAGACGCTCGGCTATCTGCTGCGCTGGCCAGTCACGCTCATCGCGCAATAGCCGTTCCAGGCTTTCGACAGTGCTCACCAGGTCGTCCCGCTCCAGCCCCAGCGCCGCCCCGTGCAGACGCTGAACTGCCTGCAACGCTTGGCTTCGCTCGCGCAAGGCCAGTGCCTCGATCAAGTCGTTAAAGGCCGTGCGCAGGATATGCGACTCCTCCTCTGGCTCTTCCTTGGGCATAGCCGGCAGCGGACCTTGCGGCATGTCACACCAAAGCTCGATCATCTGCTGCAACTTGGCCGGTGTAACCGGCTTGACCAGCACCCCGTCGAGCCCCGCATCAAAACAACGCTCTAGGTGCTCGTTATCGCTGAAGCCCGCGACAGCTACAAGCGGACAATGGGCACGCTGCAGCACCTGCTCCAACTCACGAAAGGCGCCCGCCAGCGGCTCGATTTCACTGTTTGGCAAGTCGCAATCGATCAATACCATATCGACCCGTCGCACATTGAATAGCGTCAACCCTTGGGCGCCATCAACCGCCAGCAACACCCTACAACCCAGCGCTTGCAGGTGTGCAGGCAGTGTCTGTTGGCCGGTCACAGGCGCCTGCACCACCAACACGTGTGCACCGTTACCCTCCACTTGGGCCGGCGCCGCTTCAGCCTGGGGTATATCCAGGGTCTTGGCCCACTCGACGGACAGCTTGACTTCAACCTCAGTACCCACGCCTTGGGTGCTGTTGAGGGTCAGCTCACCCGACATCAGCCTCACGAGGCGACGGCAAATCACCAGGCCAAGCCCGCTACCACCGGTACGTTTGTAAGAATGCTTGGCCCGTGCGTAGGGTCGAAACAGGCTGGCCTGCGCCTGCTGTGACAAGCCAATGCCGCTGTCGATGATGCGGATCAGCACGTGCGGCCCACGAACCTCTGGCCATTCAACCACCTTGAGCTGCACCTCTACCCCGCCTACCTCGGTGAACTTGACCGCGTTGGAGATCAGGTTGCGCAGCACCTGACTCAAGCGCATGCCCTCCAGCATCAAGGGGCCGCTGGGGCGCTCACCGCTCAATGTCAGCAGCAGGCCTTTTTCTTCGGCGCCGGCGCGATACTCCTCCACCACCTGCTCGACCAAGGCCCAGAGGTCCACAGGCTCCAGGGTCAGGCTCAGTTGCCCGGCCTCCATCCTGGAAATGTCCAGCACGTCATCCACCAGCCGCAGCAAGGTATTGGCGCCGCTGTTGGCCAATTGAGTGAAGTGGCGCTGCTGTTCGTCCAGCGGTGTGTGCTCCAACAACTCGATAGCCGCCAGCACCGCGTTCATCGGCGAACGCACTTCATGGCTGACCACCGCCAAAAACATCGCCTTTTCCCGCTCGCTCTGCACGGCCTGGCGGCGCTGACGACGGCTTTGCCAGGCGAACGCGATCAACAGCAGCACCACCGACAGCAACAGCCACAACTCACCCTGGAAATGCTCGGCGATGTCCTTGATCGTCGGAATATCCAGGTTCATGTCATCGAACCAGGCGTCATAGATCGCTTTGCGTTCATCGTTGCTGATGGACCCCAGCACTTTCTCCAGGATCGACAACAGGATCTCGTCGCTGTCACGCACCGCCATGCTCACGCCGGTGTGCAATTGCGGCACCACCCCGGATACTTGCAACACCCCCTGATACTGCCGGGAAAGATAGGGGATCAGTAACCATTCAGAGGCGATGGCGGCATCCGCCCGACCGTCCTTGACCATCGCCATGATGTCGACAGCGTTCTGGCCGGAGATCACCGTTATGCCGGGGACTTTCTGCTGCAAAAACGCCTGATACCCCTCGCGCCCCAACATCACCAAGCGTTTGCCGGCAAGTTGTTCCAGGTCCACGAATGGCTGTTGGCCAAAGCGGCTGACGAGGATGGTGGAACTGGTGTTGTAGGGCGTCGTATAGCGCATGCCCAGGTCCTTGACCGGATCGTCGTCGCGGCGCCGGGTCGGCAAGATATCCACCTCGCCGCTGATCAGCATGTCCTTGCGGGCGCTACGATTGCCGGTGACCACCGACTGGAAATGCAGGCCGGTACGCGCCGCAATCAAACCCAGGTACTTGGCCGATAGCCCACGCAACTGGCCGTCGCTGATGTACTCGAAGGGCAGCAGGTTGTCGAACACACCGACACGCAGCACGGGGTTGGCGGCGATCCAGTCACGCTCTTGCTGGGTCAAGGTCATCGACGGCGGGTCGGCCTGCGCATCGGCCAGGCCCGCGCTTACCAGCAGCAACCACCCCAGCAGCAGGCGCAACCGTACAACCTTCATGGTTGCGTCATCGGCGGCGGCGCGACCATGGCCAGCATGTCCAGCGGGGTCTCCTCACTCGCGGCACGCCAGTGCTGAACCAACGCCTGAAGCGTGTGCACGTAAACCGGGTTGCCCCAGCCCTCCTCTGCCCGCAACAGGTTCTCCATGTGCGCGGCCGCCTGGGCCAGGGCCGGCCATTCGATGATCAGTGCCGCGCCGTGTAACCGATGGGCAACATGGATGGCCGAAGGGCGATCACAGAGCGCCATCGCCCTGAGCAGGCTCCCCAGGTCGGCCGCCATCTCACGGTTGATAGCGGCCTGATCAAGTGTCGGGGCCATCAAGCTGGCACGCGGTGCCGCCAACGTGACGCCGCACCACTGCTCGATCACGTCACTCAACTGCCCCAGACGTATGGGCTTGCTCAACGCCCCATCCATGCCCGCCGCCAGGCAGCGTTGAAGGTGCTGCTCGCCGGTCAAGGCGGAAATGGCAATGATCGGGCAGCGCGCTCGCCCCCATTGCTGTTCGAGCGCCCGCAGTTCGCAGACCAGGCTGTAGCCGTCCTGATCCGGCAGGTCGCAGTCCATCAATACCAACGCGTAAGCGCGCTCAGCGAACCGCACGCGGGCCTGGGCCGCATCGGCGGCAATCACTGGCACACAACCAAACCCGCTGATTTGCGCCCGCAGCACTTCCTGGTTGGCCAGGGTGTCTTCCACCACCAGCAGCTGCAAACCATCGGTGACATGCAAAGGCATTGGGGCCGGGGCTCGCGTCGGTTCAGCGGCCTCAGGGGCAAGGGTTGCGGGCAAGTACAGGTTGATACACGTCCCCACTCCCGGCTCGCTGCGCAGGGTCAGCGAGCCTTGCATCAAATCGACCAATTGCCGACATATCATCAGCCCCAGGCCGCTGCCTCCCGCACGCTTGTAGGACTGACTCGCCTGGGCATAAGGCCGGAACAAAGAGGCCTGCACCGCTTCGCCCATACCGATGCCGGTGTCGCGGACTTCAACCTGCAACTGATGCTTACCGCCCAGCAAGTCTTCCAGGCGCAGGGTGATGTCAACAGCGCCGGTATCGGTGAACTTGATGGCGTTGGACAACAGGTTATGAAACACCTGCGTCAGCCGCGAACGGTCGAGCCACAACGACGGCAGGGGGGTCTGCACGCTCACATTCAGACTCAAGTGCTTTTCCCCGGCACGCAGGCGATGCAAGCCCACTACGCCATGCACCAGCGCGATGACATCCGTCGCCTCAAGTGTCAGGCGTAACGCCTTGGCCCCTGAATCCGGCCGGTGCAGCACATCATCGAGCAAGCGCACCAGCATATTGGCGCCGCTGTTGGCCAAGTGCGCGAAGTGGCGCTGCTGGTCATTGAGTCGGGTGTGCCACAGCAGCTCCATGGCCGCCAGCACGGCGTTCATTGGCGAGCGTATTTCGTGGCCCATCACCGCCAGGAACATGGTTTTTTCCTGCTCGTTCCGCTCGGCCTGCCGCTGCTGGCGGTAACCGCGATAGACCAGCACACACAGGCCAATCAACGCCAACATGCCCAGAATCAAAAGGTGCAAGTAATGGCTGGCGATGTCCCACAGGGTCGGCGCATCTACCTCCAGGTCCCGGTACCAATGCTCGTACATCGCATTCTGTTGTGAGGGGCTGATCGAGCCTAGGGCTTTGCCAATGATCGAGGCCAGCATGGCGTTATCGGAGCGCACCGCCATGTTCACATCCAACATGCTACTGCCCACCACGCCAGAAATTTCCAGCACGCCCTGAAACTGTCGATACAAATAGGGCATCAAGAAGGCTTCGGAGGCCACGACTGCATCGGCACCACCGTCCCGGAGGGTGTTCAGCATGGCCAAGGCCTGGGGGCTTTTGATCAGAGTGGCTCGGGGTGCCCTTTTTCTGAGCAACTGCTCGTAATACTCCACATCGGGGATCACGACGGTTTTATCTTGTAGCTGGTCAAGGTCAAAAATATCGGCGTCGTCGACACGGGTCACGATGATCGGCACGGTAGTGTCGTAGACCAGCGCGGTAAGATCCTCGATAGGCGGCTCGTCACGAAAGCGAAAGTGCGAAGACAGCAGGTCTACCTGGCCATCCAACAGCATGCGCTCACGTGCAGCCCGGGTCTTGACCGGCACATAGGTGAATTCAAGCCCCGTGGCATCGCGCACATATTGCAGGTACTGCACCGGCCGCCCTTGCAGCACGCCATTACTCATGTACTCGAAGGGGACCAGGTTTTCCATCACCCCCACTCGAAGGACCGGATGCTGCGCTATCCACAGCCGCTCCTGCTCCGTCAGCTCAACCGGCGCCGCACAGGCAAGCGCGGCATCCAGCATCAGCAACATGAATAAGAGGGCACCCGGTCGCCATCGCCTCATGGTGAGCCGATGATTTTATTGAGCTTGAACAGTTCATTGTTCGAGGTGACCCCCAATTTGCGAAACGCTGAGGTTTTCTGGGTGCTGATGGTCTTGATGCTGCGATTGAATTTTTCTGCGATTTCACTCACGGTCATGCCCGCCAGATAGCAGCGGATCACCTCCTGCTCACGGCTGGTCAGCTCGGCCTGGACCAGGGCATCCGAGGCTTCGCTGGGGTCTTTGCGCGTCTCGCTGGTGACGGTTTCCGCCAGGCGATACGTCATGTCGGTGCTCAGGTACACCGCGCCGGAGACCACCTTGCGAATGGCCTTGACCACTTGCGTCATGTCCTCGCCCTTGCCAACAAAGCCACGGGCACCGACCCGCATGGCCAGGGCCACGGTAGCCGGGTCATGATGGGCGGACAACACCAGGATCTGGCAACTGGGAAACTTGACCCGCAAGGCGCGGATCAGCGATACGCCATCCATCTCGTCGGGGCTCAGGGAGAAATCCAGCAGCAGCAGGTCAGCCGGAGCGCTGACCAGGCCGGCGAGCAAGTCGCGGCTTTTTTCATAAATGCCAACCACGTCAAAGTTGGCCTCGGCCGCCAAGGTGTTGGCGAGCCCATGCCGAACAACAGCGTGGTCGTCCAATAGAGCAATGCGTACAGGTTTCATCGTATTCGAACCCACTTGGCCCCGCTTAGGTGGCGCGGTCAAACAACAGGGACAGCTATTACGGCACTTCAAGGAGTATATGCAACAACCGCCAAAGGGCACGCCCGCCTACCGCTGTTTTTGCGCGCGTCGGCGTGGCCTGCGTTTAGCGTTAAACACTCTCGATGATGTGCTTGATCCGAAACAGCTCGTTGTTGGACATCACGCCCAACTTGCGAAAAGCCGAGGCCTTTTGCGAACTGATGGTCTTGATACTGCGGCTGAATTTTTCAGCAATTTCGGTGATGGTCATGCCCGACAGGTAACAGCGGATCACCTCTTGCTCCCGCGCAGACAAGCTGACAAAACGCATCGCGTCATCGCGTGATTGCTCCTCACCGTCATAGTTGACCGCCGTGGCTTCGGCCACCCGATAGGCCATGTCAGCACTCAGGTAGACAGCGCCCGAGGCCACCAGCCGCACTGCGCTGATCAATTGGCTCATGTCTTCACCCTTGCCGATAAACCCACGGGCACCGACGCGCAGGGCAAGAATCACCGTGGCCGCGTCATGGTGAGTGGAAAACACCAGGATTCGGCAGCCCGGGTACTTTACCCGCAGAGCACGGATCAGCAGGATGCCATCCAGCTCATGAGGGCCGAGCACAAAATCGAGCAACAACACCTCGGCCGGGTGTGTCAGCAGGCCGGCCATCAACTCACGACTGCGAGCGTAGACCCCCACCACTTCAAAATCAGGTTCCTGTACCAACCGATTGACCAAACCATGCCGCACGATTGCATGATCATCCAGCAAAGCAATTTGTAGGCGTTTCATAAATGACGGAACACTCTGTATAGCGTGCAAAAAAATGGACAACAGCGCTGCCTCACTCTGAATAAGTTAAGGTCCTCTCAGACTCATCCATTTCATCAATTACATCCGTGCAACTGAACATCACACGCCACACGCTCACTCCCTATAACTTAACGCGCACAGGCTCACCATCGCAGTTAAAAAATGCGCCAATTCTTCACAATAACAACGGTATAAAACTTAATAGATCTGCGAAAAACTTAATATAAGAAAACTCCTAAAAACCAAGAACTGACCTACACACATCAAGTTCCAATACTTACCTGCCCGCCAAACTTTACAGCCTCAGCCGTTCTTTTCCCGCTCAATCACAAAGTTCAAGAAGGCGTCTATTTCCATCGGGCGCGCCAGCGCATAGCCCTGCCCTACCCGGCAACCCAGGCGGTGCAGCAGGGGGATCGTGGACTCGTCCTCGATCCCCTCCGCCACCAGGCTCAGGTTAAGCAGACCTGCCCAGTTCACAATGCCTGCGATCACCTTGCGTGACGAGGCGTGCTGCTCGACACCGCGCACAAACGAGCCGTCGATTTTCATTTCATCAAACGACAGGTTCGCCAACAGCTTGAAAGTGGCTGCGCCGCTGCCGAAGTCATCCAGCGAAACCTGAAAACCCTTGGCGCGAATAGTCGTCAATGACGCCGAAAGATGCAGCTCATCCGGCTCCTGCACATCTTCGGTCAGTTCGACTTTCAGCAAGCGGCTCGGCAGATCTGCCTGGCGCATGCGCAAGGCCAGGCGCTCGGCAAAATTGGGGGTGCACAGGGTCTTGGCCGACGCATTCACCGCGATAGGGATCGTAATGTTTTCGCGCTTTAACGCTAGCATCACGCGCAGAGTCCACATCTCCACCAGGCTGAACAGCAACAGGTCCAGGCCGAGACGGTTGACCAGCGGCATCAACACCGCAGGCGGAATTTCACCAAAGCGCGGGTGCTTCCAGCGCACCAACGCCTCAGCGCCGACGATGCGCCGGCTCAGCAACTCGAACTGTGGCTGAAAGACAAAGCGCAATCCCTCGCCGGTGGTCAGGGCGTTGATGACTTCATCCTCAGCCAGCGACTCAAACGTCATGGCCTGCAGCTTGGGGTCCGGTTGAGCGAGGGTCAGCAGCACCGTGCGCAAGGCATCGCCCAGCTCCAGCGGGCCACCGTCACGCAAGATCTGCACGCTGATTCCCGCCGACTGCGCCAGGCGCGAATGGGATTCCAGTGCGCTGATGGCTACGCCGCCCATGTGCTTGACCCACAACTGCCTAGCGGGCGCTTCGCACGCCGGTGTAACTGTTGCTTCGATCAAATTTTCCTGCACATTCAGGGTGGTTTCGCCGGTCCAGAAAATACTCGGAAACTGCATTAACGTACCCGCGTCATGCAGTGCTTTGAGCACACTTGGCAACATCAGGCCATCGCCACACTCGGAGCGGATTTCGCACACGATGATGTCCACGCGGTGCTCGCTTAACCACGCCTGCAGCGCCTCCAGCGAGGCGACCGTGGCCAGCGGCGTGACCCCCATGCCACCCAACGCAGAGGCGAGGCGCAAGACACACGCAGGGTCGGTTGCCAACGTGATCACGCGCAGGGCGCTGAACTCGTTAGGCACGGCGGCATTTAAGATCATGACAAAGAATTTCCCGAGATTGTTTCAGCGAAAAAGCTTATCAGTGCCTAAAAAGAAGCAAATAGGAATGGGACTAAAAGCATAAAACTGAGGCGGTGGCGGGTCCCGCGAAAAGCGTGCAATAGCTCACATCAGGATTAATTGGATTCCAGCAACGGTCTGCCCGAGCGCTGTTTTATTTGCACATCCACCCGGTTCATGACGCGCGCCAGAATCGATCGGTCCGGAACACCGGAGGCAATAAAGCCGCAGCGTTGCGCCGTGACTGAATTATCGGGAAACGCTTGCAGGGTCACGCCCTGATAAATCAATGAGTGTCTGACACACGCGTACTCCTCAAGCATTTGCTTAAACTGTGCGCCCGCCGCGTGCACGGTTTCTTCATTGATCACCAACAGATCGAATACATCTCTTGCGTTATCCAATAACGTAATCAACACCTTGAGGGAATCGACAGGCACAACGCGGTGGTATCCCAAATGGCCAAGGTCTTTTTCAATACTCATTCGCCGGGTGGCATCGCTATCTACCAACGCGATCCGCAAACGTGGATTGGACATAAAAGCCCTCCTGATTGACATCAAATATTGCTGCGCGAGTTCAACTGGGTCGCCAGCCAGGCCAACGCGCGCGCAGCGTTCATGGGACGAGCACAGAGATAGCCCTGGGCCTCGTTGCATCCCAGCTTCAGTAATCCCAGGCGCTGGTTTTCGTTCTCGACGCCCTCCACCACCACTCGCATGCCCAGTGCCTCGCCCAGTGCCAATGTGCTACTGACCACGGCACGGTTGCGCGCACTGCTTTGAAGATCGCGGGTAAATGCGGCGTCCAGTTTGATTTCGGTAAACGGCAACTGGCACAGGCGCTCCAGCGAGGAATAGCCGGTGCCGAAGTCATCAATCGACAGGCCGGCACCCATCATGCGCAGTCGTATCAGGGTGTCGAGCACGGCGGGAGAAACTTCCAGCAGGCCGCATTCAGTGATTTCAAACGTCAGACGACACGCAGCAATGGCGTGGGATTGGAGTGAGTCGCAAAGACGCGGCAGTAATAAGCCATGACCGAGCTGGTCGGACTCCAGGTTAAACGCCAGCGATAGGAACTGCTCCTGCTCTGCCAACTGCTGCAAGAACTCAAGGCCTTGTTGCAACAGCGCGAAGAACAGTTCATCCAACGCGCCAACTTGAGCGAGCAGCGGCAAAAAATCTGCCGGATACAACAGGCCGTATTGTGGATGTTGCCAACGCGCCAGCACTTCAAAACCGCGCACCTGCCCCGTGCTCAAATTGAACTTGGGCTGGAAAAACGCCTTGAACTCATGCCTTGAAAAACCCCCAGCCACGCACGCCTTGCTCAAGAACCCAGACCGGCTGCTTCGGCGCGCCTGCTTTGTCGGCGCCCCAATCCTCTCCAGGTAGCGGCTGAGCATAGGCGCAATGGCGCTTGCTGGCACCGGGAAGTCCACATAACCCAATACACTGATGCCCAACAGGCCTGCCATGCGATCAATTGCATCGTGCAGGTCCGTGCCATGGGCGCTGAACATAATGAGCGCTTTAGCCAAGTGGCCACGGCCGAGCACTTCGATGGCCCTCAAGCCGTGTGCGCCCTCGTCCTTCAAGTTGCACAAGGCGATATCGACAGGCCCGGTACGCTCGAGCAACTCAACGGCCGCCGCGACATCGGTAACGGCGGCCACCTCTTCACACCCGACCTCCCGGAACACCTGGGTGGCAACAAGCCGCTTGAACGGGTGTTCTTCGATGACCAGAACACGAATAGGTAGGAAGGACATGGCAGAGCACACATAAGTGGGGATGTGCGAATTATCGGCAGACCTTCAGCCGGCGTATTTAGGAACGCTCCTAGAAAGGGCCAGAAATCTGTACGGCATTATCGAAAGCTAAAGCAATGCGAGCTCATCGGGACAAGGTAAAACACCGGCCACCAAGCAGCCATTACCTTGCCAGTATTTACGCCAACTGATTCTGAGCTAGCCTTAACGCGCTGAGTCCTTTATGCGGTGAACTCATGGATACGTTAACGAAAGCCGAAATCGAAACGGCCCTTTCCGCTCGCCTTCCCAAGTGCGCGGTCAAGTGCGCGCTCAACCCGGACGGCAGCCTTTCAGTCACTGTAACGGCGCACGGTATGGACCAATTCACCATAGCCAACATCAACCGCGCCCACTACCACGGTGTTTCGGGGATCAACCGGCTTGTGCGGGAAATACGTGAAGAAATGGTCATCGCCAGGCAGTCTTTCTGGCTGTCATCGGTGGGGTAACAGATATGCCAGACGCTACTGACGCAACGCTGCAACCGGTCAACATTGAATACCTGCAAGACACGCTGTTCGGTGTGAACACGCTCGCCAGCGAGTGCATGGCGCAGCTTGTGCGCGCTGCGCCCGGTGTGCAGTTGCGGCTTGCGCCGCCATGGCCCGCGCAATTGCTGAAGGCCCACAGGATTAGCTTTGAATGGAACGGTCAGGCCTATCGTGGCGTGGTGCAGGCGGCTGAATCCTTGACCAACGGCGACTTGCTGCTGGACATCGAACCGCAGCCGTAAACGCGCGCACTTGGCAGCATTAGGCGCGTTCACCCGCCAACGCCCGCTGGTGAAAATGCGGCAGCCATTTCAACGCGTGAAGAGACGCGGCCAACTGCACCTGCTCACGAGAGCCCATAAAACGTTCCTTGCGACTGAACACACTCAGAGCCCCGCCGTTTCGATAAGCCCAGGCAAAACAGACAGTGCCTGGGGGAATGCCGTCCATCCCATCCGGCCCCAGCAGGCCAGTGGTGGCGACCGCCACATCGGCGGGGCTGTCGCGCAGCGCGCCTTGGGCCATTTCCTGGGCGACCTCACAACTGGTGAGGTTGAACGTTTCGATGGTGTAAGGGCGTACGTTTAACAGCCGCTGTTTCGCCTCTGGCGAATACACCACGTACCCGCTTTCGATCCATGAACCGCTGCCGTCGACCTGTGAAAGCAAGGTGATGATCTTGCCTGCGGTACACGACTCCGCCGTCGTGATGACCAATTGATGGTGCTTGAGGTATTCAACGATAGAAGCAGCGACCGACATGCTGAACGCTCCTGTGCAGAGGGGTGTTGCTGATTGATTTTTGTCAAAAAAAATCGATTTGTAAAAAAGAATTTCGAAAATCTGCTGGGGTCTACAGAGGAACATCCCCCAGGAGACAGCACCATGAAGTTCGCGAAATTCTGCCAAAAACTCTCCAACCAGGCGGGCAGCTCAAAAACCTTTCTGACGGCCGTCAGCTTGATTGCTGTTTGGGCGCTCACCGGGCCTTATTTTCAATACAACGACACCTGGCAGTTAATCATCAACACCTCCACCACCATCATCACCTTCCTGATGGTGTTCCTGATCCAGAATACCCAGAACCGCGACAACGATATTCTTCATCTGAAACTGGACGAGCTGATTCGTGCCACCAAAGAAGCCCACAATGCAGCGTTGAGCCTGGATAAGCTCGGATCGCGAGAGCTGCAGAAATTGCGCGAGCAATACAGCAAGTTGGGGCAGCCTAACGCGGTTGATGACAGCGAGCGGGAGGCGGATTCTTCCGGTGCTTCTAGTGGCCCAATCTGAGGCCTACATGGGTCTGCGTGCAGCGATCGATGGTAACCACGATGCGAAGCGAGCCGCTCTTGATCTTGATCTGCTTTTGATCTTGGGCGCCCCGTTAAACCACGCTGGCCGAACGCAGGCTTGAATTCGTGGGTAACCCG
>NZ_JASBQZ010000040.1:0-44641 GCF_029960685.1 Pseudomonas sp. AL10 | reverse complement strand
GGCGGAACCCTAAGTGGCCGTTACCGCAGCAATGGATATGTACACAATCCAGCTGTGTTGACTGTTAGGCCGCCTTCGCAGGCAAGCCAGCTCCCACATTTGGATCGCGGGGCGTCAGGTGGATAGGTATCGGCTGTTAGGCCGCCATCGCAGGCAAGCCAGCTCCCACAGTTGGATCGCGGGGCGTCAGGTAGATATGCGCTGGCCGCCGGGGCCGTCACGGGAGCAAGCTCCCACAGCGAACCGCGTCCATTTCAGGCCAGGTAGCCATCCCCGCGCAACAGGGTTTCCAGGCAGTGTTCGGTGATGTGATAGAACGCCTTGAGCTCCTGGATTTTTGCCAGTAGCTGCGCGTTGTCCACAGGCTCGGCACGTTTGACCGCCAGGATCATCTTGTTCTTGTTGGTGTGCTCCAGCGAGATGAACTCGAACACCTTGGTCTCATAGCCACAGGCTTCAAGGAACAACGCACGCAGGCTGTCGGTGACCATTTCCGCCTGCTGGCCCAGGTGCAGGCCGTATTGCAGCATCGGCTTGAGCAACGCCGGGCTCTGGATCTGCAGGCGGATCTGTTTGTGGCAGCACGGCGAACACATGATGATCGACGCACCGGAACGGATGCCGGTGTGGATCGCGTAGTCGGTGGCGATGTCGCAGGCGTGCAAGGCAATCATCACGTCCAGCTCACTGGGCGCCACGCTGCGCACGTCGCCGCATTTGAACACCAGCCCCGGATGCTCCAGGCGTGCGGCGGCGCTGTTGCAGAGGGTGACCATGTCTTCACGCAACTCTACACCGGTGACCTCGCCCTCGGCCTTGAGGGTATTGCGCAGGTAATCGTGAATGGCGAAAGTCAGGTAGCCCTTGCCCGAGCCGAAATCGGCGACCCGCACCGGGCGGTCGAGCTGCAACGGCGACGACGTCAGCGCATGGCTGAACACTTCGATGAACTTGTTGATCTGCTTCCACTTGCGCGACATCGAGGGGATCAGCGCCTGCTTGGCGTCGGTCACGCCCAGGTCGGCGAGGAACGGCCGGCTCAGGTCGAGGAAGCGATTTTTTTCACGGTTATGCTCGGCCGAAGGTGCCTCGCGCAGTTGCTGCGGCTTGCTTTTGAACAGCGAGCTTTTGTTCTTCTTGCTGTACTCCAGCTGGGCTTCGTCGGTCAGCGCCAGCAAGTGCGCGTTCTTGAACGAGCTGGGCAACAGCTCGGCAATCGCCGCCACGCCGTCAGCCGAGGGGAAGTTCTTGGTGATGTCGCGGGTCTTGTAGCGATAGACGAACGACAGGCAAGGCTGGTCCTTGACCACCACCGGCTTGATGATCAGCCGCTGCAACTCGGCTTCCTCACCGACGTACTTGGCCAGCACCAGCTTGATAAAAGCGTTCTGGGCCAAGCTTGCGCTCAACAGTTCGATGAACTGGGCATGATGATCCGGCGCAGGGCGGGCAGGTTGAGCGGTGACGGACATGAACAAAAACGCCTCGGGTAAAGAATGCCGGGCATTTTAGGCGGGATGGGGGTTCAGGGCACGGGGTTATTTGATCAACGGTCAATCAACCCGAATAAGGATGCTGCCTTGTGTGGGAGCTGGCTTGCCTGCGATGCAGGCAACTCGGTTAATCAGGCAAACCGAGGCGATGCCATCGCGGGCAAGCCCGGCTCCCACAGAAAGCAGTTATTCGAGTACAACCAGGCGATTGGGCAGTTCGTTGCGGGTTTGGGTAACGGGCACATGCACCTTGAGCAACTCGCCACAGGCTTCAACGCAGGCGATGAACCCGGCCAGCGTCTGCCCCTGTTTAACTTGCTGGGTAAACGCCTGGACAATGGCGTCCCAATTGCTGTCATCCAGGCGCTTGGAAATCCCCTCATCCACCAGGATCTCCACATAACGCTCAGCCTCGCTGACAAAAATCAGCACCCCGGTGCTGCCCACTGTGTGGTGCAGGTTCTGCTCCAGAAACTGGCGCCGCGCCAGGTTGGACGCACGCCAGTGGCGTACCGAACGCGGAATCAGCCGGGTAGTGACCTTGGGCAAGCGGAACACCAGGCACAGCACAATGAACGTCGCCCACTGCGCCACCAGCAAGGTGTACATGGTCAGGTAGCCCGACAGGTAATGCACCACGCCCGGCACCACCAACGCGATCAAGCTCGCCCACAGCAACGGAATGTAGGCGTAGTCGTCGGCGCGCGCCGCCAGCACGGTGACCAACTCCGCGTCGGTGGTTTTCTCGACCCGGGCGATCGCTTCGGCGACTTGGCGCTGCTCGTGTTCAGTCAGTAATGCCATGGTTGTAGATGCTCTATTCTCGTTATTGTCATTACCAGCTGCCCGAAGCCCCGCCACCGCCAAAGCCACCGCCGCCGCCGCGGAAACCACCGCCACCGCCGCCCCCACCGCCGCCGCGCCCGCTGCTGTTGAGAATCGCCAGCAGGATGGCGCCCACCGGCAAGCCCATGCGATTGCACAACCACAACACGCCGATCAGCAGAATAAACAGGCCGATGGAAAAGCCGGGATTATCCATGGCGAAGTTCGCATCCGCCACATGGGCCGGCACCGCCAACGGCTCCCCGCCCACCACCTGAATCATCGCAGCCACGCCATCGCTGATGCCCTGGCTGAAATTGCCGGCCTTGAACTTGGGCAGGATCACCTGGTTGATGATCACCCAGGATTGCGCATCGGTCAGCACGCCTTCCAGGCCATAGCCGACTTCGATGCGCAACTGGCGGTCATCACGGGAGACGATCAACAGCGCGCCGTTGTCCTTGCCCTTCTGGCCAATGCCCCACTGGCGGCCCAACTGATAACCGTAGTCCTCAATGGGCACGCCTTGCAGGTCAGGCACGGTGACCACCACCAACTGGTCGCCCGAGGTTTGCTCCAGCGCCTGCAATTGCTGGGTCAGTTGTTCGCGCACCGCTGGGTCGATCATCTGCGCGCTGTCTACCACCCGCCCGGTCAGCGCCGGGAAGCTCAGCGCCGCCTGGGCCACGCCCACGCAGGCCAACAGCCACAGCGCCAGGCCTATCCGTAATAAACGCATCGACACCTCAGTGCAGCCTTATTTGAACTTCACTTGCGGCGCTTTATCGGCATCGGCGCTGGTGGCTTCAAACGTGGCGCGGATCGGCAAGTCGCTGTACATCACGCTGTGCCACAGACGGCCTGGGAAGGTGCGGATCTCGGTGTTGTACGCTTGCACGGTCTGGATGAAATCCCGACGGGCCACGGCGATACGGTTCTCCGTACCTTCAAGCTGGGATTGCAAGGCCAGGAAGTTCTGGTTGGCCTTCAGGTCCGGGTAACGCTCGGACACCACCATCAAACGGCTGAGTGCGCCGCTCAGGCCATCCTGGGCTTGCTGGAACTGCTTGAGTTTCTCGGGGTTGTCCAGGGTGCTGGCATCCACCTGGATCGAGGTGGCCTTGGCCCGCGCTTCAATCACCGCGGTGAGGGTTTCCTGTTCGTGGGCGGCATACGCCTTCACCGTTTCCACCAGGTTGGGGATCAGGTCGGCACGGCGCTGGTACTGGTTCTGCACCTGGCCCCAGGCGGCCTTGGCCTGTTCGTCCAGCGTGGGGATGTTGTTGATGCCGCAACCGCTCAGCACGCTGCTGATCAGTAACAGCGCCGCAGCCTTGAAGCCCCAGCGGTAATGTTGTGCTGCTTGCATGGTGTTTCTCCTGCCCGATCTGATGGAATGTGACGACTAACCCTATAAACCACGCGCTTGGGGCATAATCCGCCACCACTGGAATGCTTCGAGCCAATCAGCTACAAAGATGCCCAGCGCGAAAAAGAGTTCAGAGTGTGCTGCATTTATCTGAACAACACCCGAACAACAATAGACGTTCCCCACATTTTGGCCGACAGCATCGCTTTGAATGCTGCGCAGTAGCCGAAAAAGGATATTCATGAAAAAGCTGTGTTTGCTCGGCCTTGTTGCAACGCTGGCCACCCACCCCGTCTGGGCAGAAACAAAGCCTGCTGCGCTTAACGACAAGGACGCCTTTGTCAGCGACCTGCTCAAGCAAATGACCCTGGATGAGAAGATCGGCCAATTGCGCCTGATCAGCATCGGCCCGGAAATGCCCCGCGAGCTGATCCGCAAGGAAATCGCCGCCGGCCGCATCGGTGGCACGTTCAACTCCATCACCCGCCCGGAAAACCGTCCGATGCAGGACGCGGCCATGCGCAGCCGCTTGAAGATCCCCATGTTCTTCGCCTACGACGTGATCCACGGCCACCGCACCATTTTCCCGATCAGCCTGGCCCTGGCTTCCAGTTGGGACATGGACGCCATCGGCCGCTCCGGGCGCATCGCCGCCCAGGAAGCCGCTGCCGACAGCCTCGACATCACCTTTGCGCCGATGGTCGACATCTCCCGCGACCCACGCTGGGGCCGTACCTCCGAAGGTTTCGGTGAAGACACCTACCTGGTGTCACGCATTGCCGAAGTGATGGTCAAGGCGTTCCAGGGCACCAGCCCCGCGAATGCCGACAGCCTCATGGCCAGCGTCAAGCACTTCGCCCTCTATGGCGCGGTGGAAGGCGGGCGCGACTACAACGTGGTCGACATGAGCCCGGTCAAGATGTACCAGGACTACCTGCCGCCCTACCACGCAGCGATCAAGGCTGGCTCCGGCGGCGTGATGGTGGCGCTCAACTCGATCAACGGCGTGCCTGCCACGGCCAACACCTGGCTGATGAACGACCTGCTGCGCAAGGACTGGGGCTTCAAGGGCCTGACCGTCAGCGACCATGGCGCGATCTTCGAGCTGATCAAGCACGGCGTGGCCAAGGACGGGCGTGAAGCCGCCAAGCTGGCGATCAAGGCCGGCATCGACATGAGCATGAACGACTCGCTGTACGGCAAGGAATTGCCGGGGCTGCTCAAGTCCGGCGAAATCCAGCAGAGCGACATCGACAACGCCGTGCGCGAAGTGCTTGGCGCCAAGTACGACATGGGCCTGTTCAAGGACCCGTACCTGCGCATCGGCAAGGCCGAGGATGACCCGGTCGACACCTACGCCGACAGCCGCCTGCACCGGGCCGAGGCCCGCGACATTGCGCGCCGCAGCCTGGTGTTGCTCAAAAATCACAACGACACCCTGCCGCTGAAAAAATCCGCGACCATTGCCCTGGTCGGCCCGCTGGCCAAGGCCCCCATCGACATGATGGGCAGTTGGGCTGCTGCCGGCCGGCCTGCGCAGTCGGTGACCCTGCTCGACGGCATGAACGCCGTGATCGGCGAAAAAGGCAAAGTGATCTATGCCCGTGGCGCCAACATCACCGGCGACAAGGCAGTGCTCGACTACCTCAACTTCCTCAACTTCGATGCCCCGGAAGTGGTGGACGACCCGCGCCCTGCCCAAGTGCTGATTGACGAAGCGGTGAAGGCGGCGAACAACGCCGACGTTATCGTCGCGGCGGTGGGCGAGTCCCGTGGCATGTCCCACGAGTCATCGAGCCGCACCGACCTGAACATCCCGCAAAGCCAGCGCGACTTGATCAAGGCCCTCAAAGCCACCGGCAAGCCGCTGGTGCTGGTGCTGATGAACGGCCGTCCGCTGTCGATTCTGGAAGAAAACCAACAGGCCGATGCGATCCTGGAAACCTGGTTTTCCGGTACCGAAGGCGGCAACGCCATTGCCGATGTACTGTTCGGCGATTACAACCCATCGGGCAAGCTGCCGATCACCTTCCCTCGCTCCGTTGGGCAGATTCCAACCTACTACAACCACCTGACCATCGGCCGGCCATTCACCCCAGGCAAGCCGGGCAACTACACTTCGCAGTACTTCGATGACACCACAGGCCCGCTGTTTCCCTTTGGTTATGGCCTGAGCTATACCCAGTTCAGCCTGTCGGACATGGCGCTGTCGTCCACCACGCTGAACAAGACCGGCAAGCTCGACGCCAGCGTCACGTTGAAGAACACCGGCAAGGTCGATGGCGAAACGGTTGTGCAGTTGTATATCCAGGACGTGGCCGGTTCGATGATCCGCCCGATCAAGGAGCTGAAGAGCTTCCAGAAGGTCATGCTCAAGGCCGGCGAAGCGCGCACGCTGCACTTCACCATTACCGAAGACGACCTGAAGTTCTACAACAGCCAGCTCAAGTACGCGGCCGAACCGGGTGAGTTCAATGTGCAGATCGGGTTGGACTCCCAGGATGTGCAGCAACAAACCTTCGAACTGCTCTGATCTGAAGCTGTAAACACGGTCTGGGTGGGAGCTGGCTTGCCTGCGATAGCGGTGGAATATTCACCACCGCCATCGCAGGCAAGCCAGCTCCCACATTGGACTTGAGGTGAACCGACTAGCCGCGCCGATCCAGCAGGTTCACCACCAACCGATCAATCCAGCCCCACACCCGCTGCTTTACCCGCCGCCACAATGGCCGCGCTTTCCAGGCCTCCAGACTCACCGCCTGGCTCTGGGCAAAGTCCGCTTCGAAACTGCCCACCACCGCCGCCGTCAATCCCGGGTCCAGCGCTTCAAGATTGGCTTCCAGGTTAAAGCGCAAATTCCAGTGGTCGAAATTGCACGAGCCAATGCTCACCCAATCGTCCACCAGCACCATCTTCAGGTGCAGAAAGCACGGCTGGTATTCGAAGATCTGCACCCCTGAACGCAGCAGACGCGGGTAATAACGGTGCCCGGCGTAACGCACCGACGGGTGATCGGTGCGC
The DNA here is from genome assembly GCF_029960685.1 of Pseudomonas sp. AL10. Taxonomy (NCBI): domain Bacteria; kingdom Pseudomonadati; phylum Pseudomonadota; class Gammaproteobacteria; order Pseudomonadales; family Pseudomonadaceae; genus Pseudomonas; species Pseudomonas sp. AL10. The sequence goes on along the minus strand of NZ_JASBQZ010000040.1, from coordinate 37,933 downwards.
GGGCCGGTGAGCAACAGACGTACATCCACACCGCGCCCAGCCGCCCGGCGCAAGGCACGGCGCACGCTCCAGGTGGGCAGGAAGTACGGTGTCGCCAGCCAGATACGCGATTTGCTGCTGTTCAAGGCGCGAATCAACGATTGCAGAATGTCGCGGTGCTGACGCGCATCGGCATACGCAACCCGACCCAGTCCCGGCCCGGTGGCGGGCACCTTGGGCAAGCGGGGCAAACCAAAGTGGGTCGCCGGTTTCCATTCACGGCGTGCGGCGTTAGCGTGCCATTGCCGGTCGAACAGGGCCTGCCAGTCCAGCACCAACGGGCCGCTGATCTGCACCATCACTTCATGCCAGTCGGCGGTGTCTTGGCCCGGCGTCCAGAATTCGTCGGTGACGCCCGTACCACCGACCACGGCGACACGCTGATCAATCAGCAGCAACTTGCGGTGGTCGCGATACAGGTTGCGCATCCAGCGCCGCCAATTCAGGCGGTTGTAAAAGCGCAACTCCACACCGGCATCGGTCAAGCGCTTGCGTAGCCCCAGGGTAAACGCCAGGCTGCCGTAATCATCGAACAGGCAACGCACCTGCACGCCGCGTTCGGCGGCCAGCACCAGTGCCTGCACCATGGCCTCGGCGCAGGCCCCGGCTTCGACCAAGTACAACTCAAGGTCAACCTGCTGCTCGGCCCGGGCGATGCCCACCAGCATCTGCGGGAAGAAATTCGGCCCGTCGATCAGCAATTCGAACTGATTGGCGCTGCGCCATGGGAACACTGCGCCGCTCATGTCAGCGCGCCGTGAAGATCAGCACCGCACCCACCGGCACCGACAAACTGATCGACTTGAGCCCCGCCGCCTTGCGCAAGGTCGCCACACCGGGCGCCAGGTCAAAATCCTCGGCATGCAATACCACAGGCTCAAGGGTTACCACTTGGAAGCGTCGATCATCCAGGCGCGTGGCCAGCAGTTCGGCGCTGTAGGTCTGGGTCTTGCCGTGCAGCGTGACGCTCAGGGGCAGGCGCAATTCCAGCTGCGCGCCGGACGCCAGGTCATTGATGGGTTGCAGATTGATCTGCGCACTGATCTGCGCTTCGGGGAAGGTCTTGATCTCGAACAGCGCTTTACGCATGCGCTCGTCGCGCAACGGAATACCGCTGTTGATCGACTCCAACTCCACTTCCAACTGAGCCGCGCCCTTGGCGTCGACCTTGCCATGCAATACCAGGAAGCGCTGGACTTCAGCCACCTCGGTGTTTTTAGTGGTGACGAAGGACACGCGAGAGGATTCGTTATCCAGGTACCAGTCGGCGTGGGCGGGCACGGCAGCACAGGTCAGCAGCGCGAAGACCAGAGGTTTGACATTGAACATAAAGACTCATGGGGCAAAAAACCTGGGCGAACCTTAAGCGCAATCTCACAACCGGCGCAAATTCAAATGTGGGAGCTGGCTTGCCTGCGATGGCGGTGTATCAGTGAACCATTTCTCGCCTGGCACACCGCCATCGCAGGCAAGCCAGCTCCCACAGGGTTTTGCGGTGTTTTTGATCCAGCGTTCGCTGCACTTCGCACACCGCCTGTTCAAGGCTGCCCATATGCAAATTCAACACTCGCTCCACCGGCGCCTGATGCATCGGCCAATGCAACGCCATGCTCCCCACCAGGCGACCATTGGCGCGCACCGGCAGCGCCACCGCCCGGATAAGGAAGGGCAAACGCACCGGGTATTCCCAATAACCTTCGGTACGCTGGCCGAAGCCCTGGTGCTGGGTTTGCTCGCAGGCGCGATAGTGCTCGTCTGCCGCCACATGATTGCGGCCTGCCAGGCGCTGTACTTCTTCAGCCGGTAACTGCGTCAGGCAGGCCTTGCCCATCGCCGAGTGGAACAGGCTGGCGTACTGGCCGACGATCTGGCAGTTGTTCGGGTACAGCTTGCGCAACACGCTGGGAATCGCACTCTCCATGACCTCCAGGCGCTCACCATCAAAGCACGACAAGTCCACCACCAGCCCGGTGCGCTCGCTGAGCTCCAGCAACCAGGGCGCGGCGCTCTCCACCACCTGGCGCTTGAAGCGTTGCTGGGTGTCGCCGAACAAGCGCCGGGCACGCAGGCGGTAACGTCGATCACTCAGGCCCCGATAGACCCAACCCTGCTCCTGCAAGGTCAGCAACATGCGCGACACCGTGGCCTTGGGCAGGCGCGTGAGGTAGTGCAGCTCTTCCAGCCCCAGGGCCTGGTGCTCGCCCAGCAATTCGACGATTGCCAGAGCGCGCTCAACCGAGCGTACGGTGCCTGTCTCCATGTTCGATCTCCCTGTTGCCGGTGGATGATCTTTTTTCACAGCAAGATACAGGCCCGTCAGCGCTCAGCGGGTCGTTGCAAGGCACGCCGGTGGCCGGCGTTGTACCCATTGGGTCAGTTGCTCATGGGCGTAGGCCAATTGCAACACGGCCCTGTCGGCCTGGGCCGGGCCAATGATTTGCAGGCCCATGGGCAGGCCCTGGGGGTTGAAGCCCACGGGGATGCTCATGCTCGGCAAACCGGCGAGGGTCGGGCCGATCACCACTTCCATCCAGCGGTGATAAGTGTCCATTTCACGCCCGCCGACGAGACGTGGCCACGGCTGTTGTGCATCGAAAGGGAACACCTGAGCAGTGGGCAACAGCAGGAAATCGTAACGTTCGAACAGCTTGCCCAAAGCGCGGTACCACTCACTACGATCCACCGACGCCTGGTAAACCTGCTGGGCACTCAAGCCATGGCCACCCTCCACTTCCCACTGGGCCTCGGGTTTGAGCAGTGCGCGTTTTTGCGGGTTGGCGTAGGCCGCGCCGAGGTTGCCGTGCACCAGCCAATGGCGATGAACCAACCAGCAGCGCCACAGGCGCGCCATGGAAAAGTCCGGTTGGCAGCTGTGCACTTCACAGCCCAACCTGGCGAAATCATCCAGCGCCGCTTCGCACAGGCTCATCACGCCCGCGTCCATCGGCAGATAACCGTTGTAGTCCCCCAGCCAACCAAGGCGTGCGCCCTTGAAGTCGCGCTGCAACGGCTGGCCCAGCACCGCCGGATCGGCCTGGGAGGACAGCGGCGCGCGGGGGTCGTAACCGGCCTGGATGCTCAGCAACCGCGCCACATCCGTGACGCTGCGCCCCATCGGGCCTTCGGTGCCCAGTTGCTGCACGAACAGCTCCGGCATCGGCCCGTGGGGCACCCGCCCTTGGGAGGGGCGCAAGCCGAACACGTTGTTGAACGCCGCCGGGTTGCGCAGCGAGCCCATCATGTCACTGCCGTCGGCCACCGGCAGCATGCGCAGCGCCAGGGCCACCGCCGCCCCGCCACTGCTGCCGCCGGCTGTCAGGCGCGGGTCATAGGCATTGCCGGTGGTGCCGAACAGCGTGTTGTAGGTGTGGGAGCCCAGGCCGAACTCCGGCACGTTGGTCTTGCCGATGATGATCGCACCACTGGCCCGCACCCGCGCCACGCTGATGGCGTCTTCGCCCGGCACATGCTCGGCGAACAACGGTGAGCCCAAGGTGGTGCGCAAGCCCTGGGTGGCCGCCAGGTCCTTGATGGCCTGGGGCATGCCATGCATCCAGCCACGGGAGCGGCCCTGGTCCAACTCCCGATCGCAGGCCCTCGCCTCGGCCAGCACGGCCTCGCTGTCGCGCAATGTCACCAGCGCATTCACGCCGGGGTTAAAGCGCTGGATCTGCGCCAGGTACGCCTGCATCACCTCTTCGCACGACACCTGCCGTCCATGAATGGCCCGCGACAGTTCAGTGGCATCCCAATCAACAATACTCAAGGCTTCACCTCTCTGGAAAACGGCAACGGCTTGCTCGCCCGGGGGGCCTCGCGCATGCAGTAAGTGCCCAGCAGCGTCAGCACGCAGGCGAACAATACATAAAACGAGGGCGCCACCGGCGTGCCCAGCACCTTGCTCAGCCAGGTCACGATCAACGGCGCGAAACCTCCGAACACCATCACCGCCACGTTATAGGCCACCGACACGCCGGTCGAGCGCACCTCGATAGGGAACTGTTCGGCCAATGCCGTCGGCGCTGGCCCGAAGAAGCCCCCAATCGCGGTGCACAACATCACCTGCATCACCAGCAAGCGCTCGATGGACGGCGCGGTGGCTACCCACACATACAAGGGGTAGACCATCACGAAGAGGGCCAGGGTGAATGCCATCAATACCGGCCGCCGCCCCAACCGATCCGAGAGCAGGCCGGACAAGGGGATCACCACGGTCATCAACGCCACCGCAAACATCTGCACCATCAACACCTGATCCAGCGGCAGGCCGAGGTTCTTGTGGGCGAAGGTCGGCATGTTCACCAGCACCACATAAAACGACACCGTCGCGCCGCAGGCCAGGCCCATGGACACCAGGATACTGCGCCGATGCTCGCGCAGCACTTGCATGAGGCTTGGCGCCGGGCCAGTTGCGTTTTTACGCGCCTGGATAAACTCTTCCGGGTCTTCCATGTGCCGACGAATCCACAACCCCACCGGGCCGATCAACAAGCCCAGCACAAACGGCAGGCGCCAGCCCCACAGGTCGAGGGTTTCGGGCGAAAAGAAATGCGTGACCAACGCCACCATCGCCGCGCCGCCGAACACCGCCAGACACTGCCCCACCAATTGCCAGGAGCCGTACAGCCCCTTGCGATGGGCGGGCGCGCTTTCCACCAAGAATGCCGTCGCGCTCGCGTACTCACCGCCGGTAGCAAACCCCTGCAGCATGCGCGCCACCACGATCAGCAACGGCGCGCCCATACCGATGGCGGCGTAGTTCGGCGCGAAGGCAATCAGCGCGATGGACACGGTCATCAACCGGATAATCAACTGCATCGCCGCCTTGCGGCCTTTGCGGTCGGCGTAGATGCCCAAGAGGATGCCGCCCACCGGGCGCATGAAAAAGCCCACGCCGAAGGTGGCCAGCGCCATCAGCAGCGAGGCGTATTCGTCCTCCGAGGGGAAGAACTGACGGGCGATAATGCTAGCCAGGAAACCGTAAACGATGAAGTCATACCATTCCAACGCGTTGCCGATCACCGCGGCCACCACTTGGCGGGTGCGGGAAACGCCGGGCTTTAAAGTCTGCATGAGGAACACTCCATTCAACCGATCAGGGAAAGGGTCCAGCGGCAGAAAAAGGCGTTACTGTAGGAGCGAGCTTGCTCGCGAAAAACGCGCAGGCAACACGGGCTACCTCAAAGCGCTGCGTCAGCGTTGACGATTTTCGCGAGCAAGCTCGCTCCTACAAGGGTTTGGGTTAGCCGGCCGGCTTGAGCCAGCTCTCGGCCAGCGCGCCCCAATAGGCGGCGCCGGTCAGCAGGATGTCGTCGTTGAAGTCATAGGCGGGGTTGTGCACCATCGGCCGCGACACGCCGTTGCCGATAAACAAGTAACTGCCGGGGCAGCGTTGCAGCATCCAGGCGAAGTCTTCGCTGCCCATCAGCGTGCGGGTGTTGCCGTCCACCGCATCGGCGCCGAGCAAGGCCACACCGACCTGGCGGGCGAATTCGGTTTCTTCGGCATGGTTGACCAGCACCGGGTAAGCCGGGCGGTGTTCGACCTGCACGGTGCAGCCGAAGCTGGCGGCCTGGGTCTGGATGATCGCGTTGACCCGTTCCAGCATCTGTTCGCGTACCTTGGGGTTAAGTGCGCGCAGGCTCAGGCGCAGCAGGGCTTGCTGGGGAATCACGTTGGCGGCTTGCCCTGCTTGAAGGGCGCCGACCGTGACGACAGCGGCTTCCTGGGTGTCGATATTGCGCGCCACCACCGTTTGCAAGGCCATGACCATACTGGCAGCAGCCACCAGTGGATCGACGGTAAGGTGCGGCATAGAGCCGTGGCCACCGACGCCTTCGAGGGTCACGGTGAGCAGGTCCTGGGAGGCCATCATCGGCCCCACCCTCAAGCCCAGATGCCCAGCCGGCAAGCCCGGCATATTGTGCATGCCGAACAGCGCCTCACAGGGGAAACGCTCCAGCAAACCGTCCGCCAACATCGCCTCGGCGCCGCCCTGGCCTTCTTCGGCGGGTTGGAAAATCAGGTTCAAGGTGCCGTGAAACTGCCGCGTCGCCGCCAAGTAACGCGCGGCGCCGAGCAACATGGTGGTGTGGCCGTCATGCCCGCAGGCGTGCATGCAGCCGGCATGCTGGCTGGTATAGGCCGCACCGGTGTTTTCAATGATGGGCAAGGCGTCCATGTCGGCGCGAATGCCCAACGTGCGCGAGCTGTTGCCATTGCGCAGCACGCCGACCACACCGGTCTTGCCGATGCCGGTGTGCACCTCATAGCCCCACTCCTTGAGTGACTGTGAGACCAGCGCTGAGGTGCGATTCTCTTCAAAGCCGAGTTCGGGATGGGCGTGGATATCGTGACGCACAGCGTGCAAGTCGCTGGCAACGTCGCTGAGCCAATCCAGAATGTGCTGGTGCGGGCGCATGGTGATTCTCCTCACAGGCGGGTGGTCCCGTTCTTGTTTGCAACACATCGACAGCTAAGCGCGATGTGCGCGTGAGGACAATCAAAGGTGGTTCCACTCTGTGGAACCTCAGGGCCGAGCTTTTTTCCGTGAGCCCACACACATCCATAGATGGGAGCTGGCTTGCCTACGATGGCCATAGGTATCTACACAACTTTGGTGCGACGCTGGACCTGTGGCGAGGGAGCTTGCTCCCGTGACGGACTGACAGATGACGCAGATCTAGCTGACGCACCGCGATCCAAATGTGGGAGCTGGCTTGCCTGCGATGGCGGCCTGCCAGCCGACACCTATCTACCTGACACCCCGCGATCCAACTGTGGGAGCGGGCTTGCTCGCGAAGGCGGCCTGACAGGCGACACTGTTATACCGAGTACATATCCATTTCTGCGGTAACGGCCACTTAGGGTTCCGCCCTGACGGCGGCTCACTTTGCAAAAGCGGCAAAGTAAGCAAAACGCTCTTGCCCCACCACTCGGCACCTCGCTTTGGCTCGGTGTGCCCGAACGCAGGCTTGAATCCGTGGGCCGCCGCCGAATTCAAGCCTGTGTTCGGCCAGCGTGGTTTGACGGGGCGCCTAAGATCAAGAGCAAAAGCAGAGCAAGATCAACAGCGGCTCGCTCCGCATCGTGGTTAGCGTCTGCTGCTACAGCCCAGAAAGTTGTGTAGATACCTTTGCTGCGATGGCGGAGTGTCAGCTAAACAGTTGTAACTGCCCCACCGCTACCGGGAGCAAGCTCCCTCGCCACAACAGCTATTTGCCACCGGTTGCGAGGGCGCGTGCATAGGGTTAATCTCTGCGGCGTCGCTGCTCATCAGCGACCGGGCGTGGAATCCCGAGAAAGAAGACGCTACAGCGTCGTCATACAATCAGTCGGCGCTTTTTTGTGCCCGCTGTTTGTGCTTTATGGCGGCTGTGCGTGGGAGGCCTTGTGCCTGCCGAGTTGCTTCTTCTCGGATTCCAACCTGCGTACAGCTGCCACCCTCATGCTTGGAATCGTGAATGGCAGCTCTTTTTGGTTGTACCAAAGGAGCAAGCTTATGCCGTACGAAATACCCTCAGCCGAAACCATCGGCGCTGCCACCTTCGCAGATTGCGGAGAAAACAAAAGCCACCTGAAACTGTTCCGCGTCAACGCCGGGGTTCCGCTTGTGGAAGCCCTCGAACACGCCTCGCACGTGCTCTACTACGCCAAAATGCTCGCGCTTGAAGCGGCCATGGACCCCAAGGCGGAAAAGTTTGCGTTTGCCTCGCATTATCTGGGTGAGATGGGTAAGGCGATCATTGATGACTTGCTGCTGGCGATGCAGCCTGGCAGTCAAACCCTGCTGTAAGTAGTACGCGCCCGGTGCGCCGCATCGGGCGCTTGTCTGTATCTCTCTCAATTGCCCATGATCAGCATAAATACGATGTGGGAGCTGGCTTGCCTGCGATGACGGCGGCACAGGCACTCGTGATGTTGACTGACCTGCCGCTATCGCAGGCAAGCCAGCTCCCACAGGGAAATTTGGGTGTGTCAGGGGTTAAGGCGGCAGCCTTGGCGGTTGCCTATCCATCGCGCTGTATGCGTACGCCCCAACCCACTCGCTGTCACTTCACTGCGCTCAGGCGTGTCGATAAACGCACTGATGGGCACGTACTGCTTCACATACCCCAGGCAATACTCCGCAGGGTTGTTCGCCACATACCGGCACGAGCAATACTCCTTGGCGGTGTACGCCGCGATGATGTCGGGAAAGGCTTGCAGGTTGACGCGCTCATGCCAAACCCCGCCCAAGAGTGCGATAAACAACACCAGTAAAACGCTGATAAATGGATGACGACGAATCATGAGCGCACCACCGCCAGCACGCGTTTTAGCAGTTCGTTATGCCGGTAACTGCCATCACGATCATCGCCGTAGCGCACGATCACCAGGTGTTCGTCGGGCAGCACGTACAGCGCCTGGCCCCAGTGCCCCAGCGCGGCGAAGGTGGTGGCCGGTGCGTCGGGCCAGGGTTGGGGGGCGCCGGTGTTGAGCCACCAATGGCCGCCCGGCACGGCTTCATCCTGGCCGGCTTTGTAGTGGTCGAAGGGCCGGCGGTTGAAGGCGACCCAGTCCTTGGGCAGCAGTTGCCGCTCGCCCCAGCGCCCATCCCGCGCCATCAGTAGGCCTATTCGTGCCAGATCGCGGGCAGTGAGGTAGGCATAGGACGATGCAACAAACGTCTCATCGGCATCGGTTTCCCAGGTTGCGTCGCGAATGCCCAGGGGCTGGAACAGCGCGTCCCACGGGTAGGTCATGTAGGCCTTGTGGCCGAGCATGCCCTTGAGCGCAGCGGAGAGGATATTGCTGTCGCCACTGGAATAACGGAAAGCCTGGCCAGGGGCGGCGGCGGCTTCGGTATCCGCTGCGAATTGCGCCATGTCCGTGTGGCCACGGGTGTAAAGCATCGCCACCACCGAAGATTTCAACGGGGCGTACTCGTAGTCTTCCTGCCAATCCAACCCCGAGGCCCAGTGCAGCAGGTCGGCCATGCTCACCTTGGGGTGCTGCTTCATCGGCGGGTAGAAACGTGCGGCGGCGTCGCTGAGTTTGAAGCGGCCTTGCCCATAGGCCACGCCCAGCACGGTAGCCATCAGGCTTTTGCTGACGGACCAGGTGAGGTGCGGTGTGCTCACAGTGGTGGGCGCGGCGTAGCGTTCATAAATGATTTCGCCGTCGCGAATGACCAACAACGCATCGGTGCGAATACCGGTGCGGGTGGCATCGTCGCGGGTTGGGAAAGCGTAGGCGTCCAGGGCATCGACAGCGGGGCCGGCGAGGGCTGTGCCCAGGGCCCACTCCTTATCAGGCCAGATTTCAGCGCGAGCATTCACGGTGACAAACAGCAGGGCAACGCACAACAGGCCTCGGACCATGGACGCAAACTCAAGGAGGGCATTCAAGCCCGCGAGCCTAGCTCACGCCAGTGACAGATTTGCGACAAGGGGGCTGTCATCCAACCGTCACCGTAACTTCATGGAGCTGACACCGAGGCTACATAGCCTGACTTTGGACAACAAAGTCGACTGGCCGCAACCTGGCCGGCACCCGGAGACTCGCTATGACTCAGATCGCCCGCATCAGCGACAAAGGCAATGAACGCCGTCTGCAAGCCGAACGCCTGGTAGGCGCACAGGCATTGCAGGAAGCCCAGGCCCTGCGGTTCAACGTATTCAGCGGCGAATTCAACGCCAAGCTGAAAGGCGCGGAACTGGGTCTGGACATGGATGACTATGATGTTCACTGCAGCCATATCGGCGTGCGGGATTTGAACAGCGGTCGACTCGTCGCCACCACCCGCCTGCTCGACCACCAGGCCGCCAGCACCCTGGGCCGGTTCTACAGCGAAGAAGAATTCAGCCTGCACGGCCTGCTGCACTTGCAGGGCCCGATCCTGGAGATTGGCCGCACCTGCGTCGACCCGGCCTACCGCAATGGCGGCACCATCGCGGTGCTCTGGGGCGAGTTGGCCGAGGTGCTCAACCAGGGCGGCTACAGCTACCTGATGGGCTGCGCAAGCATCCCGATGCACGACGGCGGCATCCAGGCCCACGCGATCATGCAGCGCTTGCGCGAGCGCTACCTGTGCAACGAACACCTGCGCGCCGAACCAAAAAAACCGCTGCCGGCCCTGGACCTGCCGTCCAACGTCATCGCCGAAATGCCGCCGCTGCTCAAGGCCTACATGCGCCTGGGCGCGAAGATCTGCGGCGAGCCGTGCTGGGATGAAGACTTCCAGGTAGCCGACGTGTTTATCCTGCTCAAGCGCGACGAGTTGTGCCCGCGTTACGCGCGCCACTTCAAGGCGGCCATGTGATGAACCGCCTGCGCATTTACGGGCGCATCGCCCGCGTGCTGTTGGTGGTGGGGCTGGGGTTGAGCATGGCCAGTGTGTTCGGCCTGTTCGAGCGCCTGGGGGTGGCTAACTCGATGGTGCGGCGCCAGCGTTGGTCGCGCTTCTTCATGGCACGGCTGACCAACGCCCTGCCCTTTCGCGTGACGGTGCATGGCGAGTTGCCGCAAACGCCGATGCTGTGGGTGAGCAATCATGTGTCCTGGACGGATATCCCGTTGCTGGGCATGGTGGCGCCGATGTCGTTTTTGTCCAAGGCCGAAGTACGTACCTGGCCGGTGGCGGGCTGGCTGGCGGCCAAGGCTGGCAGCCTGTTTATTCGTCGCGGTTCAGGTGACAGCCAACTGATTCGCAAGCAGATGACCCGTCATCTGGAACAACAGCACCCCTTGCTGATGTTCCCCGAAGGCACCACCACCGACGGTCGCGGCCTGCGCACGTTCCACGGGCGCTTGCTGGCCAGCGCGATCGATGCGGATGTGTCGCTGCAGCCGGTGGCGATTCGGTATCTGCGCGACGGCCAGGTCGACCCGCTGGCGCCCTTTATTGGCGATGATGATTTGCTCTCGCACCTGATGCGCTTGTTTTCCAATGACCAGGGCGATGTAGAGATTCATGTGCTCAAGCCGATTGCCTGCGCCGGGCAGGAACGTGCGGCATTGGCGTATCAGGCGCAGCAGGCGGTGCAGAAGGCGTTGTTTGGGCCGGTGCCGGAAGCTGAGCAAGTGTCTGCTCGGCCTGCATTCGCAGCCTGAAGCAATGTGAACACCATCCAAATGTGGGAGCTGGCTTGCCTGCGATGGCGGTGGGTCAGCCACAGCATTCTCAACAGGTAGGCCGCTATCGCAGGCAAGCCAGCTCCCACATTCAGATCTCATGTAGTCAGTTGAGATTGTGCAAATTTCTGCAACTCTGGGTAGAACAGTCGAAAGTCCTCACTCAGCGGCTCATACAAAACCCGCAACTCCTGCATCGCATACCCTAACTCCTCAGGCTGCGTCAGCCGCCGCGAAATTCCGCGCAACACCTGGTCCATCACCGCAAACTCGCGGTACGAGCCCAACCAATCATCCGCTGCCATATACGGCGCAATCTGCGCCAGCCGCCCCGGCAACGCGGGTTCAGCCGCCAACACCCGGTACACCTGGGACGTGAAACGCTCCAGGGGCTGGTCGGCATACAGCGCCCAATCGCGCGCCAGGCAATGGTCAAAAAACACATCGAGGACGATGCCGGCATAGCGCCTGCGGGTCTGGCTGAAGCGTGACAACGCCTCGCCCACCAGCGGATGGCTATCGGTAAAGCGGTCGATGGAACGATGCAGCTGGATCGCCGCTTCGATTTGCGGGCTGAACTGGCCCTGCAGGCGGCCTTTGACGAAGTCGCCATAGAGGCTGCCCAGCAATTGCGCCGGAAGTTGGCCGCCCAGGTGCAGATGTGCGAGATAATTCATGCCGCGCAGTCTACCACTGCCACCTACATATCGTTATAACCCGATATGCCGATTCGCTTTGACCTCAGATCAAAATCATATTGGTATATCGGGATATGACGATTTAAAGTTCGCCTCATCGCGATATAACGCTTTACGACACCGAGCACCCTGCCATGTCCATCGACCTCGACGAAATAATAAAAGCCCTGGCGCACCCAGTACGACGAGACATCCTCACCTGGCTCAAAGACCCGAAAGTCCAGTTCCCCGCGCAATTACACAACCACGAATACGGCATCTGCGCCGGGCAGATCGACCAGCGCTGCGGCTTGTCCCAGTCCACCGTGTCGGCCCACCTGGCCACCTTGCAACGGGCGGGGTTGATCAGCAGCCAGAAGGCCGGGCAGTGGCACTTTTTCAAGCGCAACGAGGAAGTGATCCAAGCCTTTCTCACGGCGCTCATCACCGAACTCAGCGCACCGTAATCACCAAGGACACGCCCCATGCCCCTCTCGCTACTCATACTGGCCCTCAGCGCCTTCGCCATCGGCACCACCGAGTTCGTCATCATGGGCTTGCTGCCCGATGTGGCGGCGGACCTGGGTGTGTCGATTCCCGGCGCCGGCTGGCTGGTGACCGGCTACGCCCTGGGCGTGGCCATCGGCGCACCGTTCATGGCACTGGCCACCGCCAAGCTGCCACGCAAGGCGGCGCTGGTAGCGTTGATGGGTATTTTCATTATCGGCAACCTGCTCTGCGCCCTGGCAAGCGACTACAACGTGCTGATGTTTGCCCGGGTGGTCACAGCGTTGTGCCACGGTGCCTTCTTCGGGATTGGCTCGGTGGTGGCGGCCAACCTGGTGCCGGCCAACAAACGTGCGTCGGCGGTAGCGCTGATGTTCACCGGGTTGACCCTGGCGAACGTGCTGGGCGTGCCCCTGGGTACGGCGCTGGGCCAGGAAGCCGGCTGGCGCTCGACCTTCTGGGCCGTGACCGTGATTGGCGTGATCGCCTTGATCGGCCTGATTCGCTTCTTGCCCGCCAAGCGTGACGAAGAAAAACTCGATATGCGCGCTGAACTGGCCGCCCTCAAGGGTGCCGGTATCTGGTTGTCACTGAGCATGACCGCGCTGTTTGCCGCGTCCATGTTCACCCTCTTTACCTACGTCGCACCGCTGCTCGGCGATGTCACCGGCGTGTCGCCCAAGGGTGTGACCTGGACCCTGCTGCTGATCGGCCTGGGCCTCACCGTGGGCAACATCATCGGCGGCAAACTGGCGGACAAGCGCCTGGCGGCCACCCTGATCGGCGTGTTCATCAGCATGGCGGTGGTGTCCACGGTGCTGAGCTGGACCAGCGTCGCGGTGATACCGACTGAAATCACCCTGTTCCTGTGGGCCACCGCCTCGTTCGCCGCCGTGCCGGCGCTGCAAATCAACGTGGTGACCTTCGGCAAGGCCGCGCCGAACCTGGTGTCCACCTTGAACATCGGCGCCTTCAACATTGGCAACGCCCTCGGCGCCTGGGTCGGCGGCAGCGTGATTGCCCACGGTTTCGGCCTGACCAGCGTGCCGCTGGCCGCCGCGGCGCTGGCGATTCTCGCGCTGCTGGTGACCCTGATCACTTTCCGTCAGGGCGGCAATGCCGACCTGGCCCCCGCGACCCACTGATCAACTTAAAGAGAAGGTGTTTTTTCCATGACGACTATTTTCGATCCGATCACACTGGGCGATGTGCACCTGTCGAACCGCATCATCATGGCGCCGCTGACCCGCTGCCGCGCGGATGCCGGGCGCGTGCCCAATGCGCTGATGGCCGAGTACTACGTGCAACGCGCCTCCGCCGGGCTGATCCTCAGCGAAGCCACTTCCGTGACGCCGATGGGCGTGGGCTACCCGGACACCCCCGGCATCTGGTCCAACGACCAGGTGCGCGGCTGGGCCAACATCACCAAGGCCGTGCATGGCGCGGGCGGCAAGATCTTCCTGCAACTGTGGCACGTCGGCCGCATTTCCCACGAGTCCTACCTGAACGGCGAAACCCCGGTGGCCCCGAGTGCGGTCCAAGCCAAAGGCCACGTCAGCCTGGTTCGCCCCCTGGCCGACTACCCGACCCCGCGCGCCCTGGAAACCGCTGAAATCGCCGACATCGTCGACGCTTACCGCACCGGCGCCGAGAACGCCAAGGCTGCCGGTTTCGACGGCGTGGAAATCCACGGCGCCAACGGCTACCTGCTCGACCAGTTCCTGCAAAGCAGCACCAACCAGCGCACCGACCAGTACGGTGGCTCCCTGGAAAACCGTGCGCGCCTGTTGCTGGAAGTCACCGACGCCGCCATCGAAGTCTGGGGCGCCGGCCGCGTGGGCGTGCACCTGGCACCGCGTGCTGATGCGCATGACATGGGCGACGAAAACCTCGCCGAGACCTTCACCTACGTCGCCAGCGAACTGGGCAAGCGCGGCATCGCCTTTATCTGCTCGCGCGAAAAAGAAGGCGCGGACAGCCTGGGCCCACAGCTGAAAAAAGCCTTCGGCGGTGCGTACATCGCCAACGAACGCTTCACCAAAGACAGCGCCAATGCCTGGCTGGCGGCGGGCAAGGCGGATGCGGTGGCCTTTGGTATTCCTTTCATCGCCAACCCGGACCTGCCGGCGCGACTGAAGGCCGATGCGCCGTTGAACGAGCCGCACCCGGAGACCTTCTACGGTAAAGGCCCAGTGGGTTATATCGACTACCCGACGCTGCCGATCTAACGCAACCCGCAAAACCCAATACTGTAGGAGCGAGCTTGCTCGCGAAAAACGTCAACGATAACGCGCGCTTCCTGAATGAACGCGGCGTCTGTTAGTTTTTCGCGAGCAAGCTCGCTCCTACAGTGTCAGGGGCAAGTTCTCTCCCACATTTGTGCCTGTTGGAAACATCGCTTCACAGAACCGCAACAATATCGCTACAAAATACTTAGCCGGCTACCTATCAACCGCCCGCCATGCCGTATATAAAGTCACCCCACAAATCAGGCAGAAGGACGATTGACCGTCTTTAGGCTTTACTGTTGACACAACGGGTTGCAATTACGCATTTTGTTTCAATTGCGCAGGCTGGGGCTCAGGCGCAGCATGTCCAGCCCTATATCAGCCCAGCGCTCGGCGTCCTGATGCAGTTCAAAGCTATCGGGGACCAGCAGCCACTGGCCGATCAAACCGTGGATAAAGGCATGTATGCAGACAGCCCCACGGGTGGTGTCGAGATTTTCAGGCAGTTGCCCGCGATTGACCGCGTTACGCAACGTCAGGCTGATACGCAGGTTGCATTCCAGGCTATGGGTCTGGCGTTGGCGGCGCATGTCGCACATTTCATCGGTGAACTCGCACTTATGAAACAGAATCTCGTTGATGCGCCGGGTTTTCGGGTCCAGGGCCACTTCATGGTAGAGATGAATCATCAGCTTGCGCATACAGCCCAGCGGGTCGACTTCATCCTCGCTTTCACTCGCCCGGGCCAATTCGTCCAGGGGTTCGTGCAGCGTGTCGAGCAAGGCCTGGAGCAAATCGGACTTATTGCTGAAATGCCAATAGATAGCCCCACGCGTGACGCCCGCCAACGCGGCGATGTCCGCCAGGGTGGTGCGCGCCACACCACGCTCATAAAAGGCTTGCTCGGCGGCTTGGAGAATCTGGCTGCGCGTTTCCTGAGCTTCCTCTTTGGTGCGACGAACCATGGCAGTAAAACCTCAATCAGGACACTGTGGATGGTACTTGACCATCATCTGAATAATTGTGGGACGACGCCGTCATGGGCGCCGAACGTACTAGAATCGAGGCTTGCGGCGGTGCTTTGTCAGCATTGCGCGAAGCCTGTCAAGAGTTTACAAACAACCATGAACGTAAGTATATTGCGTAGCAAGCTACTTATCCACTCACGGCTTGTTTTTTACCCTTCCACACTTCTTGTGCGCACTCTGCGCGCCTGACCCGAGGATCTTCATGCAACTTAAGCCAGCTGTTACCGCTCTGGTCACTGCCGTCGCCCTGGCATCGCTGCTCAGCGGATGTAAAAAGGAAGAAGCGGCACCGCCCGCTCAAACCCCTCAGGTCGGCGTGGTCACCATTCAACCGCAAGCCTATACCCTGACTACCGAGCTGCCTGGCCGCACCACGGCCTTCCGCATTGCGGAAGTTCGGCCGCAGGTCAACGGCATCATTCTCAAGCGCCTGTTCAAGGAAGGCGCCGACGTGAAGGAAGGGCAACAGCTCTACCAGATCGACCCGTCGGTGTATGAGGCCACCCTGAAAAGCGCACAAGCCAGCCTGTCCCAGACCAAGTCCATCAGCGACCGCTACAAGCAGTTGGTCGATGAACAGGCCGTCAGCCGTCAGGAATACGACACTGCCGTCGCCAACCGCATGACCGCCGAAGCAAACGTTCAAACCGCCCAGATCAACGTGCGCTACACCAAAGTGTTTGCGCCGATCTCCGGGCGTATTGGTCGTTCTTCGGTGACCGAAGGCGCACTGGTCAGCAATGGCCAGGCCGATGCCATGGCCGTGATTCAGCAACTGGACCCGATCTACGTCGACGTCACGCAGTCCTCGGCTGAAATGCTGAAACTGCGCCGCGACCTGGAAAGCGGCCAGCTGGAGAAGGCCGGCGAAAACGCCGCCAAGGTCAAGCTGACCCTGGAAGACGGCACGGCCTACGCCCAGGACGGCAAGCTCGAATTCTCCGAAGTGTCGGTCGACCAGACCACCGGTTCCGTGACCCTGCGTGCCGTGTTCCCCAACCCTGACCACGTGCTGCTGCCGGGCATGTTCGTGCACGCCCAGTTGCTGGCCGGTGTGAACAGCAAGGCCATCCTGGCTCCGCAGCAAGGCGTGACCCGCGACCTGCGCGGCATTCCGACGGCGCTGATCGTGAACAAGGACAACAAGGTCGAGCAACGCGAACTGGTTGCCAACCGTACCGCCGGTGCCTACTGGCTGGTGGAAAAAGGCCTCAATGCCGGTGATCGCGTCATCACCGAAGGCTTGCAGTACGTCAAGCCGGGCGCCGAGGTGAAGGTCACGGAAGCCTCCAACGCCAAACCCGCCGGTACCGCTGCTGCGCCTGCTGCCGCTGCTGGTCAAGGGGAGTAATCCATGTCGAAATTTTTTATCGACCGTCCCATTTTCGCCTGGGTAATTGCCCTGGTGATCATGCTGGTCGGGGCACTCTCGATCCTGAAGTTGCCCATCAACCAATACCCGGCCATTGCGCCAACGGCCATTGATATCCAGGTGACCTACCCAGGCGCGTCCGCACAAACCGTGCAGGACACCGTGGTACAGGTCATCGAGCAACAGCTCAACGGTATCGACAACCTGCGTTATGTCTCCTCGGACAGTAACTCCGACGGCAGCATGACCATCACCGTGACGTTCAACCAGGGTACCAACCCGGATATCGCCCAGGTTCAGGTACAGAACAAGCTGAACCTGGCCACCCCACTGCTGCCGCAAGAAGTGCAGCAACAGGGTATCCGCGTGACCAAGTCGGTGAAGAACTTCCTGATGGTGATCGGTCTGGTGTCGGAAGACGGCAGCATGACCAAGGACGACCTCTCCAACTACATCGTGTCCAACATCCAGGACCCGATCTCCCGTACTGCGGGGGTGGGTGACTTCCAGGTGTTCGGTTCGCAGTACGCCATGCGTATCTGGCTCGACCCGGCCAAGCTCAACAACTACCAGCTCACGCCAGTGGACGTCAGCAATGCCATCAAGGCCCAGAACGTGCAGGTGGCCACCGGCCAACTGGGCGGCCTGCCAGCCCTGCCAGGCACCCAGCTGAACGCCACGATCATCGGCAAGACGCGCCTGCAAAGCACCGAGGAATTCGCCAAGATCCTGATGAAGGTGAACACCGACGGCTCCCAGGTTCGCCTGGGTGACGTCGCGCGTATCGAACTGGGCGGCCAGAACTACAGCATCAGTGCACAGTTCAACGGCAAGCCGGCTTCGGGTATGGCGATCAAGCTGGCGGCCGGTGCCAACGCACTGGACACTGGCAAGGCCATCCGCGAAACAGTCAAGTCCCTGGAGCCGTTCTTCCCGCCTGGCATGAAGGCGGTGGTGCCCTATGACACTACGCCGGTCGTGACCGAATCGATCTCCGGTGTGGTTCACACCCTGGTCGAAGCGATCGTGCTGGTGTTCCTGGTGATGTTCCTGTTCCTGCAGAACTTCCGTGCCACCATCATCACCACCATGACCGTACCGGTGGTATTGCTGGGTACCTTCGGGATCCTGGCGGCGTGCGGCTTCACCATCAACACCCTGACCATGTTCGGCATGATCCTGGCCATCGGCTTGCTCGTGGACGATGCCATCGTTGTGGTGGAAAACGTCGAACGGGTAATGGCCGAGGAACACCTGTCGCCCAAGGAAGCAACGATCAAGTCCATGGGCCAGATCCAGGGCGCCCTGGTGGGTATTGCCCTGGTGCTCTCGGCGGTACTGCTGCCGATGGCGTTCTTCGGTGGTTCCACCGGTGTGATCTACCGGCAGTTCTCCATCACCATTGTTTCGGCGATGGCGTTGTCGGTACTGGTTGCCCTGATCTTCACCCCGGCGTTGTGCGCCACCATGCTCAAGCCGATTGATCCGGAAAAACACGGCCAACCCAAGCGCGGCTTCTTCGGCTGGTTCAACCGTACCTTCGACCGTGGCGTACTCAAGTACGAGCGCGGCGTGGGCGGCATGATCAAGCACAAGATCCCGGCGTTCCTGGTGTATGCGCTGATCCTGGTCGGCATGATCTGGATGTTCACCCGTATTCCAAGCGCGTTCCTGCCTGAGGAAGACCAGGGTGTGATCTTCGCCCAGGTGCAGACACCGGTTGGTGCTTCGGCTGAGCGCACGCAAAAAGTCGTCGACGACATGCGCGCCTTCCTGCTGAACGACAAGGAAGGCGAGCCAGGCGAAGGCAAGGCGGTGAAGTCGGTGTTTACCGTGAACGGCTTCAACTTTGCTGGCCGTGGCCAGAGCTCGGGTCTCGCGTTCGTGATGCTCAAACCGTGGGATGAGCGTGACTCGACCCAATCGGTGTTCGAAGTGGCCAAGCGTGCCCAGGGTTACTTCTTCGGGGCCTTCAAGGACGCCATGGTATTTGCCATCGTGCCACCTTCGGTACTGGAGCTGGGTAACGCCACCGGTTTTGACGTGTTCCTGCAAGACCAGGGTGGCGTCGGCCACGACAAGCTGATGGCTGCACGTAACCAGTTCCTGGGCGCGGCAGCACAGAGCAAGGTGCTGGCCGGCGTACGTCCTAACGGCGTGAACGACGAGCCGCAGTACGAGCTGACCGTTGACGACGAGAAGGCCAGTGCCCAGGGCATCAGCCTCGCGGATATCCAGCAGACCCTGGCCATTGCCTTGGGTGGTAGCTACATCAACGACTTCATCGACCGTGGTCGCGTGAAGAAGGTGTATGTACAAGGTGACGCCGCCAGCCGCATGTCGCCCGAAGACCTGGACAAATGGTACGTGCGCAGCAACGACGGGAAAATGGTGCCGCTGTCGGCCATCTCGTCGGGCCAGTGGATCTACGGTTCGCCCAAGCTTTCGCGATACAACGGTGTAGCGGCGATGGAAATCCTCGGTACCCCGGCACCGGGCTACAGTACCGGTGATGCGATGGCCGAAGTCGAACGCATCGCCAAAGAACTGCCGGCCGGTGTCGGTTACGCCTGGACAGGCCTGTCGTACGAAGAACGCCTTTCCGGTTCCCAGGCGCCAGCACTGTACGCACTGTCGCTGCTGGTCGTGTTCTTGTGCCTGGCGGCGCTGTACGAAAGCTGGTCGATCCCGATCGCGGTGATTCTGGTTGTACCTCTGGGTGTGATCGGTGCACTGATCGCCACCAGCATGCGCGGCTTGTCCAACGACGTGTTCTTCCAGGTGGGCCTGTTGGTGACGGTGGGCCTGGCGGCGAAAAACGCCATCCTCATCGTGGAATTCGCCAAGGAATTGCACGAGCAAGGCAAAGGCATCGTCGAGGCGGCTATCGAAGCATCCCGCATGCGTCTGCGCCCGATCATCATGACCTCGTTGGCGTTCATGCTCGGCGTATTGCCGCTGGCAATCTCCACCGGCGCCGGTTCAGGCAGCCAGCACGCAATCGGTACCGGCGTTATCGGCGGTATGATCACGGCCACTGTGCTGGCGATCTTCTGGGTGCCACTGTTCTACGCAACCGTGTCCGCCGCTGGCGAACGCAAAAAGAAAGACACTACTGAAACTCCTAAAGAGGCTGGCCAATGAGCAAGTCGCTACTTTCCCTAGCCGTCACCGCATTCGTGCTCAGTGGCTGCTCGCTGATACCTGACTATCAGCGTCCCGAAGCGCCGGTGGCCGCGCAGTTCCCGCAGGGGCCGGCGTATTCGTCGGCCCAGGCGCCGAGCCAGGCCGCTGCCGAGCAAGGTTGGAAGCAGTTTTTCCATGACCCTGCCCTGCAGCAATTGATCCAGACCGCGTTGGTGAACAACCGTGACCTGCGTGTCGCGGCGCTGAACATCGACGCCTATGCAGCGCAATACCAGATCCAGCGTGCCGACCTGTTCCCGGCGGTATCGGCCACCGGTAACGGCAGCCGTTCGCGTACCCCGGCCAAGCTGTCGCAGACCGGCGAATCGACCATCGCCAGCCAGTACTCGGCGGGCCTTGGCATCAGTTCGTATGAGCTGGACCTGTTCGGCCGCGTTCGCAGCCTCAGTGAAGAAGCGCTGCAAAAGTACTTCGCCACTGAAGAAGCGCGCCGCAGCACCCAAATCAGCCTGGTGGCCAGCGTGGCGAATGCCTACCTGACCTGGCAGGCCGACAAGGAGCTGCTCAAGCTGACCCAGGACACCCTGGCCGCGTTCGAGCAAAGCTACAAGCTCACCTCGCGCAGCAATGAAGTCGGCGTGGCCTCGGCCCTCGACCTCAGCCAGGCACGCACCTCGGTGGAAAACGCCCGCGTGCAACTGGCCCGTTACACCCGCCAGGTGGCCCAGGACGAAAACAGCCTGACCCTGCTGCTGGGCACCGGCCTGCCGGCCAATATCGCCAGCAAGCCGCTGTCCGATGACTTGCTCAGCGAAGTGCCGGCCGGGTTGCCATCAGACCTGCTGCAACGTCGTCCCGACATCGTGCAGGCCGAGTACAACCTCAAGGCGGCCAACGCCAATATCGGCGCGGCCCGTGCGGCGTTCTTCCCGAGCATCAGCCTGACCGCCAGCGCCGGTACCGCCAGCCCTACCCTGGGCGGCCTGTTCAAAGGTGGTTCGGGGACCTGGGCGTTTGCCCCGCAGATCAACATCCCGATCTTCAACGCCGGTAGCCTGCGCGCAAGCCTGGACTACTCGAAGATCCAGAAAGAGATCAACGTGGCCAACTACGAGAAGGCCATCCAGACCGGCTTCCAGGAAGTCTCCGACGGCCTCGCCGCGCGTGCGACCTACAAGCAGCAACTGGATGCCCAGCGCGGCTTCGTCGAGGCTAACCAGGATTACTACCGCCTGGCCGAGCGTCGCTACCGCATTGGTGTCGACAGCAACCTGACCTTCCTCGATGCCCAGCGCCAACTGTTCAGTGCCCAGCAATCGCTGATCACCGACCGCCTGGCGCAGCTCACCAGCGAGGTCAACCTGTACAAGGCCCTCGGCGGTGGCTGGAACGAGCAGACCGCGAAGAACGAGCCGTTGAAAGAACAAGCACCGCCGTTGAAGTTGTTCTGATAGCGCAGGTGTGAAAAAACCGCTTCCCTTACCGGAAGCGGTTTTTTTATGCCTGCATTGTTGCCCGTACAACTTACGTTCGATCATCGCCCACAACCCGCCTTCCCCCACTTTCATCGCCCCCGCACCGCCGCGCACCATGGCCGCCACCTGCATAAACCCAATAACAACAGGTCCACACCATGAGCACTTTCCAACCGCGCCAGCTGTTGCTGGCGGCTGCTGTCGCCAGTTCTGCCCTGCCCGTTTTCGCCCAGGAGCACGGCTTTCTCGAAGACGCCAGCGCCAACCTCAACCTGCGTAACTTCTTCTTCAACCGCAACTTCACCAACCCGACCAAAGCCCAGGGTGGCGCGCAGGAGTGGACACAAAGTTTCATCCTCGACGCCAAGTCCGGTTTCACCCAGGGCACAGTCGGTTTTGGTGTGGACGTGCTGGGCTTGTACTCGCTCAAGCTCGATGGCGGCCGTGGCACGGGCGGCACGCAGTTGCTGCCGCTGGACCATGACGGCCGGCCAGCCGATGAGTTTGGCCGGCTGGGCGTGGCATTCAAGGCGCGCTTTTCCAAGACCGAGCTGAAGGTGGGCGAATGGATGCCGGTGCTGCCGATCCTGCGCTCCGACGATGGTCGCTCCCTGCCGCAGACCCTGCGTGGCGGGCAGATCACCTCCAAGGAAATCGACGGCCTGACCCTCTATGGCGGCCAATTCCGCGCCAACAGCCCGCGGGACGACGGCAGCATGAGCGACATGTCGATGGTCGGCAAAACCGCCTTCACCTCCGACCGCTTCAATTTCCAGGGCGCCGAATACGCATTCAACGACAAACGCACCCAAGTCGGCGTGTGGAATGCCCAGCTCAAGGACATCTACAGCCAGCAGTTCGTCAACCTGATCCACAGCCAGCCCGTAGGCGACTGGACCCTGGGCGCCAACCTGGGCTTCTTTTACGGCAAGGAAGACGGCAGCGCTCGCGCCGGAGACCTGGACAACAAAACCTGGTCCGGTTTGTTCTCAGCCAGGTACGGCGGCAACACCTTCTACGTCGGCCTGCAAAAACTCACCGGCGACAGTGCCTGGATGCGCGTCAACGGCACCAGTGGTGGCACCCTGGCCAACGACAGCTACAACTCCAGCTACGACAACGCGCAGGAAAAATCCTGGCAGGTTCGCCACGACTACAACTTCGCCGCCCTCGGCGTACCAGGCCTGACGTTGATGAACCGCTATATCAGCGGCAGCAACGTGCATACCGGCACCATCACCGACGGCAAGGAGTGGGGCCGCGAGACCGAAGTGGGCTATACGGTGCAGAGCGGCACCCTGAAAAACCTCAACGTGCGCTGGCGCAACTCCAGCATGCGCAGGGACTACAGCAACAACGAGTTCGATGAGAACCGGTTGATCGTCAGCTATCCGATTAGCCTGCTGTAAACCGGCATAGCACTTACTGTATGGTGCGCGCCTGCCGCTGCTGATCCCCCCAGCAGCGGCCTTTACTCGGGCCCTGCACGGCATGAAATCCTTCGCTACAGCAATCGCACTGTTTGCCCTGGCCTTGAGCCTGGGGGGCTGTATCAGCGCGCCCATCGCCCTGACGCCTCAAACCGAACAGCGCCTGCAAACCCAGGCGCCAATCCGCTTTCTGCTGACCTTCGATGACGGCCCTAGCGCCTCCGGCTACAACAACCCGAGCCGCTCGGTAGTGGCCGACCTGGCCAATAATCCGGTGTTGCCGGGGATCAAGGCGGTGTTTTTCCTGCAGACCGAGGCCGCTCGCTCAGGCGGCAGTTCCCGGGGGCGCAAGACCATGGAGCGTGAACACGCCGCCGGTCACGTCCTGGCCTTCCACACCGCCACCGCGTTTCACACCAATCATCGTTGGTTGAATGACGCCACGCTGGAACACACCCTTACCGAAGGCGCCGCAGACATTGCCGCCATCACGGGCGCCCCACCCGTGCTGGTACGCCCGCCCTTCTGGAACTACGACAAGCGCACCTTCGCCGCCTATCAACGCCACGGCATGCAGGTACTGCTGACGGATTTGAGTGCCAATGACGGCAAGATCTGGGGTTTCAACGCCAGCCCGCGTCGGCGGGCCAACCTGTATCGGCAACTGTCGGTGGTGCGCGAGCGCATCGCCTTGGGTGAGCTACCGACGGTGGAGGGCGTGATCCCGGTGGTGGTGACCTTCCATGACATCAACCGCTACACCGCGCGGCATATGCAGGAGTACTTGCAGATCCTGATGGACAGCGCGCGGGTCAACGGTTTGAAGACAGCGGCAGAGCCGTTCTATACCGACCACGCCGCGCTGGAACGTGCAGCGCTGGCCCGTACGGTCAAGGCTGTGAACGCGCCGGTGCATCTGCCGGGGGTGTGGAATTGGGTGTGGGATGCTGATTCCCACTAATGCCCTGAACTTGTGACGATCCCCTGTGGGAGCTGGCTTGCCTGCGATAGCAATCTGTCAGTCAGCCCAATATTGACTGGCCCACCGCAATCGCAGGCAAGCCAGCTCCCACATTTGATTGCATTTCATATTCAGTCTTGCTGGCGAGACTCCACACCCAACTCATCCCACACTGACTCCGCCAAGTGAAACGTCGCATTCGCTGCCGGGATCCCGCAATAGATCGCACTCTGCATCAACACTTCCTTGATCTCGGCGCGGGTTACGCCGTTGCTCGCGGCAGCGCGCAGGTGCAGTTTCAGTTCTTCACTGCGGTTCATGCCGATCAGCATCGCGATGGTGATCAGGCTGCGGGTATGCCGAGGCAGGCCTGGGCGGGTCCAGATGTCACCCCAGGCGTGGCGGGTGATCATTTCCTGGAACTCGCTGTTGAACTCGGTCAGGGCATTGAGGCTGCGGTCGACGTGGGCATCGCCCAGTACTTCGCGGCGCACCTGCAGGCCCTCGGCGTAACGTTGTTTCTCGTCCACAAATAGCTCCTCAGCGGGCCAGCAGAAATTCGATCACCCGGTCGCTGAACGCAGCACCGGCCTGAACGTTGGACAGGTGCGCCGCATAGAACTCGGCATACTCGGCACCCTGCACATGGCTCTGGATAAAGTGGCCACCGGCTGGCGGCGTCACCGCATCTTCGGTACCGGCAATCACCAGGGTCGGCACCTTGATCGAGGACAATTGCTCACGGAAATCCGCATCGCGCACGGCGCCGCAGTTGGCGGCATACCCCTCGGGCGACGTGGCCGCGAGCATGTCAGTGATCTGCTTGGCCTGATGCGGGTGGGCGGCGGCGAAATCTGCGGTGAACCAGCGCGCAATCGACGCATCGCGCAGCGCTACCATCGCGGCTGCGCCATCACGCAGGACCATTTCGATACGCGGGTTCCATACCTCGGGCGTACCGATCTTGGCCGCGGTGTTACACACCACCAGGCGTTGCAGACGCTCGCCGGCATGGATGCCCAGCCATTGGCCGATCAAGCCGCCCATGGACAATCCGCAAAAATGCGCCTTCTGGATCTCCAGCGCATCCAGCAGTGCGATCACGTCTTGGCCCAGTTGCTCAATGCTGTAAGGCCCCTCGGTCACCAGGGATTGGCCGTGGCCGCGGGTGTCGAAGCGCAGTACGCGAAAATGCTCGGTGAAGGCCGGAATCTGGATATCCCACATATGCAGGTCGGTACCCAGGGAATTGGACAGCACCAATACCGGTGCGTCGGCGGGCCCCTCGAGTTGGTAATGCAGTTCGCCCTCGGCGAGTTTTACAAAAGCCACAGCGTTCTCCTCAGGCAGTCAAAGCAAAATGTTCGGTCACTGCACGCGTAACCCAGGTGGACGCCTGGCCCAGGTAGTGGGCCGGGTCGAGCAGGCGGTCCAGTTCAGCCGCTGACAACTCGGCGGTGACGTGCGGCTCATCCGCCAGCACCGCGCGCAAATGGCGCTGCTCGGCGACCGCACGTTTGCAGCACTGTTCCAGCAGATGGTGCGCGGTGTCGCGGCCCAAGCGTTGGGCGAGCACGATACTCACCGCTTCGGCCAGCACCAGGCCCTGGGTCAGGTCGAGGTTCTGTGCCATGCGTTCGGCATTCACTTCCAACCCTTCACTGACCAGAATTGCCTGGTGCAAGGCACCGGACACCAGGCGGCAAATCTCCGGCAAGGTCTCCCATTCGGCGTGCCACAAGCCCAGGCTGCGTTCGTGCTCTTGGGGCATGGCGCTGAACATCGTCGCCACCAGGCCCGGTACACGGGTGGCCGCGCTGATCAACACTGCGGCACCCACCGGGTTGCGTTTGTGGGGCATGGTGGACGAACCGCCCTTGCCCGGCGCCGAGGGCTCGAACACCTCCGCCGCTTCGGTCTGCATCAACAGGCTGATATCGCGGCCCAACTTGCCGAGGCTGCCGGCGATCAGGCCTAGCAGGCTGGCAAACTCCACCAGGCGGTCACGCTGGGTGTGCCAGGGTTGTTCCGGCAAGCCCAGTTGCAACTCGGCGGCCAAGGCTTCGGCCACCGGCATGGCGTGTTCGCCGAGCGCCGCCAACGTGCCTGATGCGCCGCCAAATTGCAGCACCAGCAGGCGCGGCTTCAATTCGGCCAGGCGCTCGCGACTGCGCGTCACCGCGCCCAGCCAACCGGCGATTTTCATCCCCAGGGTGACCGGCGTCGCGTGCTGCAACCAGGTGCGCCCGGCTAAAGGCACGGTGGCATAACGCTGGGCCTGGGCGGCCAACACATCCCCCAGGCGAGCCAGGTCGGCCTCGATCAGTTCCACCCCACGGCGCAGTTGCAGCACCAGGCCGGTGTCCATCACGTCCTGGCTGGTTGCGCCCAGGTGCACATAACGCTCGGCGTCGGCGTCCTCACTGGCGATCAACTTGCCCAACGCCTTCACCAATGGAATCGCTGAGTTGCCCGCCGTGGCAATTGCGCTGCCAAGGGCATCCACGTCATACAGCGACGCCAGGCACGCCTGGGCAATCGGCGCGACGGCGGCCTGGGGAATCAACCCGACGCGGGCCTGCGCCCGGGCCAGTGCGGCTTCGAAATCCAGCATGCCCTGCAAGCGTCCCTGGTCACAGAACACGTCGGCCATGCTGTCAGCGGTGAAATAAGCGTCGAACAGTTGATTGCTCGTGCGCAACGTCATAACTCATCCCTTACAGATCGTGATGCAGGTACGCCGCCTGTTTCGGCAGGCGCAAGCTGAACAGGAAGGCCACCGCCATCATCGCGGTGACGTACCAATAAAAGGTGTTTTCCATGCCGATGGATTTGAGGCTCAGCGCAACCACTTCTGCCGAACCGCCAAACACCGCGTTAGCCACTGCATACGCCAGGCCCACGCCCAATGCACGCACCTGCGGCGGGAACATCTCCGCTTTGACCAGGCCGCTGATGGAGGTGTAGAAGCTGACAATCGCCAAGGCCAGGGTGATCAGCACAAAGGCCAGAAACGGGCTGGTCACGGTTTTCAAGGTCAGCAGGATCGGCACGGTAAACAGCGTGCCAAGGCCGGCGAACCAGAGCATCGAATTACGTCGGCCGATCTTGTCGGCCAACATGCCGAACAACGGCTGCATGCACATGTACAGAAACAGCGCGCCGGTCATGATGTAGCTCGAGGTCTTGGCGTGCATGCCCACGGTGTTCACCAGGTACTTCTGCATGTAGGTGGTGAAGGTGTAGAAAATCAGCGAGCCGCCGGCGGTGTAGCCCAGCACCGTGATGAAGGCTTTGCCGTGGTCGCGAAACAGCGCGACGATACTGCCGGCGTCCTTGTCTTCGCGCATTTCCTTGCTGGTGGTTTCTTTCAGGGTGCGACGCAGCAGCAGGGAGATCACGGCGGCAATGGCGCCGATCACAAACGGGATGCGCCAGCCCCAGGCGCGCAGTTCTTCTTCGGTGAGGATCTGTTGCAGGATCACCACCACGAGCACCGCCAGCAACTGGCCGCCGATCAGGGTCACGTACTGGAACGAGGCGAAGAAGCCACGCTGGCCCTTGAGCGCGACTTCACTCATGTAGGTGGCCGTGGTGCCGTACTCGCCGCCCACCGACAAGCCCTGGAACAGCCGCGCCACCAACAGCAACGCCGGGGCCCAGGCACCGATGTCGTTATAGGTGGGCAGGAAGGCGATGACCAGGGAACCGCCGCACATCATCAGCACCGAAATCATCATCGAATTCTTGCGCCCGTGCTTGTCGGCCACCCGGCCAAACAACCAGCCGCCAATCGGACGCATCAGGAACCCGGCGGCAAACACACCGGCGGTGTTGAGCAACTGCACCGTAGGGTCATCCGAGGGGAAAAACGCCGGGGCGAAATAAATCGCGCAGAAGGCATAGACGTAGAAGTCGAACCATTCGACCAGGTTGCCGGAGGAAGCACCGACAATCGCAAAGATCCGTTTGCTGCGTTCTTCTCCGGTGTAGTGGCTGGTTTTTGTTGTCATGTTTTTTTACTCAGTGGGAACGGTTATAGCCTAGACATACTTTGCAACAACCCTGTTCCGCAAGCAGACTTTTGGATAGGTGGAGCGTGAGAGGGCCTCATCGCGGGCAAGCCCGGCTCCCACATTTTGTGTTGTGGATGATCGTTCCCACGCTCTGCGTGGGAATGCCGCATGGGACGCTCCGCGTCCTGCCGTTCGCGGGTGACGCGGAGCGTCACGGGATGCATTACCACGCAGAGCGTGGGAACGATCGTCAATGGGGCCCTACAGCCAACTCAGTAGTCGAAGAACACCGTTTCCTTAGCTGTCCCCTGCAAAATCACATTCCACTGATAAACCCCGTCCGCATCCGCCTTGGCAATCAGGGTGCTACGACGTTCCGCCGGTACACACGCCAGCAACGGGTCATCGCCGTTCAAGGCCTCACCGTCAAAATAAATCCGCGTCAGCAAGTGCTTCACCAACCCACGGGCAAACACCAGCACCACCAAGTGCGGCGCCTGGGTGGTGCCCTTGAGCCCCGGCACACTGCCAGGCTTGATGGTGGTAAAGCGAAAACGCCCTTGGGCATCCACCGGCACGCGGCCGAAGCCTTCGAAGTTCGGGTCGAGCGCTTTGTCCTGCTCGTCTTCGGGGTGGGCATATTTGCCGGCGGCATTGGCCTGCCAGACTTCCAGCATGGCGTCGTTGACGACATCACCGTTGCCGTCCACCACTTGCCCGGTGATTGCCACGCGTTCGCCGAGGGTGGCAGTGACGGTCAGGTCTTCACGGTTCAGCCAGGTCAGGCCAATGTGGTAATACGGCCCGACGGTGTGGGACGTGGTCGCGTTGAGTGTCATCTCATTTCTCCATCGGCGTGGCGTCGCGGCCGCGCAGGACGATGTCCCAGCGGTAGCCGAGGGCATAGGAAGGAATGGTTTTTTCCAGGTCGAAACTGGCGATCAAGCGTTGCTTGGCGCTGGTGTCCGGCACGCAGTTGTAGATCGGGTCGTATTCCAGCAACGGATCGCCCGGAAAATACATCTGCGTCACCAAGCGCGTCAGCACGCTGGGGCCAAACAGCGAAAAGTGGATATGCGCCGGGCGCCACGCGTTGTGGTGGTTGCCCCACGGGTAGGCGCCAGGCTTGATGGTCTGGAACTGGTACCAGCCGTCGGCGTCGGTGACGGTGCGCCCGGTGCCGGTGAAATTCGGGTCCAGGGGTGCATCGTGCAGGTCGCGCTTGTGGTTGTAGCGGCCGGCGGCATTGGCCTGCCAGATCTCCACAAGAATGCCCGGCACTGGCAGGCCGTTTTCGTCCAGCACGCGGCCATGAATGATGATGCGCTCGCCTTGCGGCTCGCCGTCATGCTGGGCCGTCAGGTCGTTGTCCTTGTCATTGATACGTTCGGCGCCGATGGTCGGGCCGGTGATTTCCGACAAGGAATGGGGCAGAAACACCAATGGCTGAGACGGCGAACGCAGGTTCGTCGACTGGTACGCCGGGTGCAGGTAATCAGGTTGGGTGCCCGCTTGCGGGCGCCGGTAACCGGGCTTGTCACTCATGGAGCAATCCTCTTTTAGTTATCAGACGCGTTCAATCGCCAGGGCCAGGCCTTGGCCAACGCCAACGCACATGGTCGCCAGGCCTTTGCGGCCGCCGTTTTTTTCCAATTGGTGCAGGGCCGTCAGCACCAACCGCGCACCACTCATCCCCAGGGGATGGCCGAGGGCAATGGCGCCACCGTTGGGGTTGACCTGGGGCGCATCGTCCGCAATACCCAGCTCGCGCAGCACCGCCAGGCCTTGGCTGGCAAAGGCTTCGTTGAGTTCGATCACGTCAAAATCGGTGACCGCCAACCCCAGGCGCTCCACCAGCTTGCGTACCGCCGGCACCGGGCCGATGCCCATCACCCGCGGGGCGACACCGGCGCTGGCCATGCCCAGTACTCGGGCGCGGGCGGTGAGGCCGTGTTGCTTGACGGCCTCGGCGCTGGCGAGGATCAGCGCCGCGGCGCCATCGTTGACCCCCGAAGCGTTGCCGGCGGTGACGGTCTTGTCTGCACCGTTGACCGGCTTGAGCTTGGCCAAGGCTTCCAACGTGGTGTCCCGTGGGTGTTCATCGTGTTCCACCAGGGTTTCGCCTTTTTTATGCGCGACCCGCACCGGTACGATTTCCTCGGCAAAGAATCCGGCGGCCTGGGCGGCGGCGGTGCGTTGCTGGCTGCGCAGGGCGAAAGCGTCCTGGTCGGCGCGGGAAACCTGGTAGTCGTCGGCCACGTTATCGGCGGTCTGCGGCATGGCATCCACGCCGTACTGGGCCTTCATCAGCGGGTTGATAAAACGCCAGCCAATGGTGGTGTCTTCCAACTTCATGTTGCGCGAAAACGCCGCGTCGGCCTTGCCCATCACAAACGGAGCGCGGGACATCGATTCGACGCCACCGGCAATCGCCAGCTCCATTTCACCGCTGGCAATCGCACGAAAGGCGGTGCCGATGGCATCCATGCCCGAGGCGCACAGGCGGTTGAGGGTCACGCCGGGAATGCTTTCCGGCAGCCCCGCCAGCAGCAACGCCATGCGTGCCACGTTGCGGTTATCTTCACCGGCCTGGTTGGCGCAGCCGAGGAAGACTTCGTCTACGGCGCTCCAGTCCACCGATGGGTTGCGCTCGATCAACGCCTTGATTGGCAGCGCCGCCAGGTCGTCGGCACGCACCGTGGACAGGCCACCGCCGAAACGGCCGATAGGTGTGCGAATGGCATCACAGATATAAACCTCGCGCATCAGGCTTCTCCCGGTGCTTGGCCGTGGGCAGCCGCAGTGCGCGCTTCGAGGTCACGCAGGGCGGTCAATTCGGTCTCGGTGGGCTCAGCGGTGGTGCTCACCTGGTCGGCAAAGCGAATCGCCCAGCCGGTGGCGGCGACCACTTGCTCGCGGGTCACGCCGGGGTGCAGCGCAGTGACCACGAACTCATGGCTGCCCTCCTCCGGTTCCATGATGCACAGGTCGGTAATGATGCCCACCGGGCCGGCGCCGGGCAGGCCCAGACGCTTGCGCGAGTCGCCACCTTCGCCGTGCCCCACAGAGGTGATGAAATCGAGTTTGTCGACAAACGAACGGGACGACTGCTTCAGGATGATCAGCACGCTCTTGGCGGAACCGGCGATTTCCGGCGCGCCACCGGCACCCGGCAAACGCACTTTGGGCTGGTGATAATCACCGACCACGGTGGTGTTGATATTGCCGAAACGGTCGACCTGGGCCGCGCCGAGAAAACCCACATCAATACGCCCGCCCTGCAGCCAGTAGCGAAAGATCTCACCGGTGGGTACCACAGTGTCAGCGGTCTCCGCCAGCTCGCCATCACCGATGGACAGCGGCAATACGCTGGGCTTGGCCCCAATCGGGCCCGACTCGTAGATCAGCACCACATCCGGCGACGATGTCAGGCGCGCCAGGTTGGCGGCCTTCGATGGCAGGCCGATGCCGACGAAGCACACCGAGCCGTTCTTGAGGCGGCGTGCGGCGGCGACGGTCATCATTTCATTGGTGGAGTAAGCCATTACTTAGCCTCCTGCGCGGTGGCCAGCTTGGCCTGGAATTCACTGAAGTCGGCAGTGCCGTGGATGTATTCGTCGATCCAGGCGGTAAAGGTCCCACGGTCGCGGGCAATCGGGTCCCACGCCTGATAGAAGCGGTTATCCCGCTCGTTGTAGCCGTGCGCATAGGAAGGATGCGCACCACCGGGTACATGACACACCGCCGTCAGCGCCCAGGTCGGCAGCACGCAGCTGTTCATCGGCGCATTCAGGTCGTCGACGATTTCCTCGACGGTGACGATGCAGCGCTTGGCCGCCAGGGCCGCTTCCTTTTGCACCCCGAGAATGCCCCAGAGCAGCACGTTGCCTTTGCGATCGGCTTTCTGCGCGTGAATCACAGTGATGTCCGGGCGCACCGATGGCACCGCCGCCAGCACTTCACCCGTGAAGGGGCAGGTGACGGTCTTGATCAGCGGGTTGACCTTGGGCAAGTCGGAACCGGCGTAGGCACGCAACACCGCGAACGGCAGGCCGGAGGCACCGGCGACGTAGGCATTGGCCAGGTCGGCGTGGCTATGCTCTTCAATCTCCAGCGCTTGCGGCCATTGTTTCTCTACCGCGTCACGCAGGCGATGCAGGGAACCCACGCCCGGGTTGCCGCCCCAGGAGAAAATCAACTTGCGTGCACAGCCGGCACCGATCAACTGGTCGTAGATCAGGTCAGGCGTCATGCGCACCAGTGTCAGGTCTTTCTTGCCCTGACGAATGATTTCATGGCCTGCGGCCGTAGGGATCAGGTGGGTGAAGCCTTCAAGGGCGACGGTATCGCCGTCGTTCACGAAGCGCTTGACCGCATCACGCAGGGTGAGGATTTCAGCCATGGGGTTGGGCTCCCGGTGTTGATCGAAAAAGGCGCTGAGGTGGCGCCGAAGTGCTTGAAGGTTAAGCCGGGGTAATGGGCCAAACAATCCGATAATCGACTGAGTGTTCGATTATCGAACCGATTGTTGCTTGACTAACCATCGCAAAGAACAGGGTCAATGTGGGAGCTGGCTTGCCTGCGATGGCGCGAGTGAATTCAGCACCGCTATCGCAGGCAAGCCAGCTCCCACAGGGATAGTGATCGGTTTCAGGTTGCATCGGCATGGCTGACCATGCCCTTGATCACCACCGCTGCCGTGGCCAATGCCGCCGGAATCACCAGCGCCGTGAGCACCTGCTCGAAGTTCCAGCCCAGGCCCAGCAAGGTCGCGCCCATCCACGCCCCCAGGATCGCGCCGAAGCGGCCGATGCCGAGCATCCACGACACCCCGGTGGCACGGCCCTGGGTGGGGTAGAAACGTGCCGCCAGCGACGGCATCGCCGATTGCGCACCGTTGACGCACATCCCGGCGACCAGCACCAGGGTGGCCAACAGCGTGATGTTGCCCAGGCTCTGCCCCACCGCGTAGGCAAACACCCCGGCCAGCAGATAGAACGTGCCGATCACTTTGTGCGGGTTGAACCGGTCCATCGCCCAGCCCACGCCCACCGCGCTCAGCACCCCACCAAACTGGAACAACGCGCCGATAAACGCGGCCTGCTCCATGCTCGCGCCGCTGTCACGCATCAAGGTGGGGAGCCAACTGGTCAGCAGGTAAACAATCACCAGGCCCATGAAGTACGTGAGCCACAACAGCAAGGTGCCAGCGCTGTAGGTGCCCGAGAAGATCACCGCGAACACATTGCGGGCCTTGACGGTTTTTTGCTCCGGCACGCTGAAGTGAGTGGCCTGGGCGACGATGCTTGGCTCGATAGGGGCCAGGGTCTTGCGCACCTTGTCGGTGCCGCGATTGCGCACCACCAGGTAACGCGCCGACTCCGGCAGCCAAACCAACAGCACCACCGCGAGGATCAACGGCAGGATGCCGCCGATCAGTAACAGGCTGTGCCAGCCGAACGCGGGGATCAGCTTGGCCGAAATAAACCCACCGCCGGCCATGCCAAGGTTGAAGCCACAGAACATGCTGGTCACCAACAAGGATTTATGCCGCTCGGGGGTGTATTCAGAGAGCAAGGTGGTGGCATTCGGCATGCCGGCGCCCAGGCCCAGGCCGGTGAGAAAGCGCAGTACCAGCAACTGGTCGACATTGGTGCTGTAGGCCGACGCCAGGCTGAACGCACCAAACACCAACACCGCGCCGACCAGCACGACTTTGCGGCCAAAGCGGTCGGCCAGCGGGCCGGAACCGAGTGCGCCGAACACCATGCCGATCAACGCGGCGCTCATCACCGGGCCGAGGCTGGCGCGGTCGATGCCCCAGTCCTGGGACAGCGCGGGCGCGATAAAGCCCATGGCGGCCGTGTCGAGGCCGTCGAGGAAGACAATCAGGAAACACAGGATCACCACGCGCCACTGATAGCGCGAGAGTGGCTGGGCGTTGATAAAGGACTGTACATCCAGGGTGGTACCGACAGAAGGCTGATTCATTATTTTTATTCCACACCGATGGCGGGCTGACAACCTGAGGTCGTCATTCTTATAGGGGGCAGCTCCTCAGAGCGCTGCCGCACATTAATAAGCCAAGGGAAACACCGTCAATCGAGCCAGTCGGGATCTGTGCGGTCACCGAACATCTTAGGTTAGGCAAACAGTTGCGCACTCAGCTCACGGCTGGCGCTGAGCATGCTCGGCAAAAAGCGCTGCTCCAACTCGCTGCGGCTGACCCGCCCGGCGTGGGTGCTGACATTCAGCGCGGCCAACACCTGGCCGGACGCGTCATACACCGGCACCGCGATGGAACGCAGGCCCTGCTCCAATTCCTGGTCGACAATGCACCAGCCCTGCTGACGCACCTGTTGCAGGCATTCAAATAACGCTTGCGGCGTGGTCAGAGTGCGGCTGGTCTTGGTTTGCAGGTCGGCATGGTCGAGGTAATCCTGCAGCGAGGCATCGTCGAGGGCGGCCAGCAGAATGCGGCCCATGGACGTGCAATACGCAGGCAAGCGCCCGCCTACCGAAAGGTCAACCGAGATCAGGCGCTGGGTAGTGGCAGAACGGGCGATATAAAGGATGTCATCGCCCTCCAGGGTCGCCATGTTGCAGGCTTCATGCAGTTGCTCGCTCATGCGGTCCAGATAAGGCTGGGCCGAGACAGCCAGCGGTGTGGACGACAGATAGGCATGACCGAGGGTCAGCACTTTGGGCAACAACGAATAGGTGCGCCCGTCCGTGGTGGCGTAGCCGAGCTTGATCAAGGTATGCAGGCAACGGCGCACGGCGGCGCGGGGAATTTCGGTACGGTGGCTGATCTGGGCGATGGTCAGGTGACGCTTGCGCTCCTGGAACGCCTGCACCACGGCCAGGCCACGGGCCAGGGACGTCATGAAATCCGGATCACCGGTGAATGCCTGGATACGCTTGGCCGGTGAAGCCACGATCGGCGGCGCCACTGATGCAAAGGAGTTGCGCAATTGATCGTTCATTTCAAAGGGCCTTCTCTTGTTATCACCACGGGAGGGTTGGCGGCTATTACAAGCCGTGCCGGCCGTACCGCACAAGCCAGCGGCGGCAACATTGGGCGATTATCGGACGATCATGCGATTATCGCAATTTGGCGCAGCCCCACCCGCTAACGTTTCAGATTTGCCTGATGCCTCTGTAAAGCGTAGACATCTACCCTAATGCCGATCAATCAAGCGAAATCAACGCAGAACTCATGTGGGAGCGGGCTTGCTCGCGAAGAGGTCCGCCCAGCAACATACATGTTGACTGACGCACCGCCTTCGCGAGCAAGCCCGCTCCCACATGAGATGTGCGTGTAACTCAAATGTAGACATGAAGATGACGGTGTTCACAAATAACGCGGCGGTATGTAACAAACTCCAGACATGTCGTTGACGCTTTTTAACTTCATGATGATAGTGTTATTCAAATGCGCCGCTATAATGCAACCTGTGCAGAGGTCAGCCCGGTATCACCATCGGGAGTGGAGCTCACCAGGCATTGCAGGCTGCTGGCAACGCCGGTCACAAGTACTCGCTTGAAAGAACGGCCTTCAGGCCCATGTACCAACTTGAACGGTTCGCCTGTTTTATTTGGTATCGCCCGAGCACGACTTTCAGGCATGACGCTGCGCAATCAATAAACTCAACTCAATTAGGTAATACTGTGACGAAAGATGAACTGCGCGCGGAACTTGAGCGCCAGGAGCAACGTTACAAGGATGTCTACGGCGGGGAAGTCACCACCTACGCCGCGCAACCCGAGCCGGAACGCAAGCCATGGCGTAAACGTGCCAGCCTGCTAGACCAGGCATTTGCCCAGGAAATCCAAAAGATCGAGCAGGAACTCAAGACCGAGGAGCCATAAGCGCTTCGGTTCGAGCTTCAAGAGTCGTGCTGTCTCTGCCGGTGCAGTACTGGCAGAGGGCACCTGCTTTAGCGTCCGCTGGTCAGCAACCTACATCCACCTACGAAATTTCATACAAATGTTTCAGGCATGGCGTTTTCATGATGAAAGCCCGTCTTCTGGGGCCTGCGCTTTATAAATCAAAGACTTGCCAAAGCCCCGAAAACCCTGGGATGCGTGCGTCTTGCCGCATTTTTTTCCAGGAAGATTGTTACCGATGAGCAGCTAATGCATCGATTACTGATGTTTTCTGGCATAATCGCGCCCCCTTACGACCGGGTCAGAAAACCTTCATGATCGATTTATTCAGCGGACTGGATGCTTGGGTTCTCGTGAGCCTGTTGCTCGCCCTGGCCTTTGTCCTCGCCTTCGAGTTCATCAATGGCTTTCATGACACCGCTAACGCGGTGGCCACAGTCATCTATACCAAAGCCATGCCGCCACACTTGGCCGTGTTCTTCTCCGGGGTGTTCAATTTCCTCGGCGTATTGCTCGGTGGTGTCGGTGTCGCCTACGCCATCGTGCACTTGCTGCCGGTGGAGTTGCTGATCAATGTGAACACCGGCCATGGCTTGGCAATGGTCTTCTCGTTGTTGGCGGCGGCAATCACCTGGAACCTGGGCACCTGGTACTTCGGTATCCCCGCTTCCAGCTCCCACACCCTGATCGGCTCGATCCTCGGTGTCGGCCTGGCCAACGCGTTGATCAACGACATCCCCCTGGCTGACGGTGTGAACTGGCAGAAGGCCGTGGATATCGGCGCGTCGCTGGTGTTCTCGCCGATGGCGGGCTTCCTGGTCGCCGCCCTGGTGCTGATCGGCCTGAAGTGGTGGCGCCCGCTGTCAAAGATGCACAAGACCCCGGACCAGCGCCGCAAGCTTGACGACAAAAAGCACCCGCCGTTCTGGAACCGCCTGGTGCTGGTGATTTCGGCCATGGCTGTGAGCTTCGTGCACGGCTCCAACGATGGCCAGAAAGGCATCGGCCTGATCATGCTGGTGCTCATCGGTATCGTGCCGGCGCAGTTTGTATTGGACCTGGGCAGCACCACCTACCAGATCGAACGTACCCGCGACGCCACGCTGCACCTGAACCAGTTCTACCAGCGCAACCACGAGACCCTCGGTGAGTTCCTGGCCCTGGGCAAAAGCGTGAAGGATGACCTGCCGGGCAAGTTCCGCTGCAACCCGCAGCAGACCGAACCGACGATCAACGCGCTGCTGGGCACCCTCAAGGGCGTCTCGGACTACCACTCGCTGACCGCCGACCACCGCATCGAAGTGCGTCGCTACCTGCTCTGCCTGGATGACACCGCGAAGAAAGTCGGCAAGCTGCCAGGCCTGGACTCCCGTGAGAAGTCCGACCTCGACAAGCTGCGCAAAGACCTGACCGCCACCACCGAGTACGCCCCGTTCTGGGTGATCCTCGCGGTCGCACTGGCCCTGGGCCTGGGCACCATGGTGGGCTGGAAACGCGTGGTGCTGACCATCGGTGAGAAGATCGGCAAGCAAGGCATGACCTATGCCCAGGGCATGTCGGCGCAGATCACCACGGCCACCATGATCGGCTTTGCCAATATCTTCGCCCTGCCAGTGTCCACCACTCACGTCCTGTCTTCTGGCGTGGCGGGCAC
Organism: Pseudomonas sp. AL10; assembly: GCF_029960685.1. Classification (NCBI taxonomy): domain Bacteria; kingdom Pseudomonadati; phylum Pseudomonadota; class Gammaproteobacteria; order Pseudomonadales; family Pseudomonadaceae; genus Pseudomonas; species Pseudomonas sp. AL10. The sequence continues at coordinate 394 of NZ_JASBQZ010000040.1, read as the reverse complement.
GATGGTTGCCAACAAAAGCGGCCTGCAAGGTGGCACGGTCAAGACCATCCTGATGGCTTGGGTATTGACCTTGCCAGCGACCGTAGGCCTCTCGGCCGGGTTGTTCTGGTTGGCGTCCAAGGCATTGGGTAACTGATAGCCAGCCGGCAATAAAAAAGGTGCGATCCGCGAGGGTCGCACCTTTTTTTATGTTCCAAGCGCACCGTAGTCCACCTGTGGCAAGGCATCTTGCCCCCGTGGCGACCGGACAGCCGACACATACCTACCTGACACCCCGCAGTCAAACTGTGGGAGCTGACTTGCCTGCGATGGCGGCCTGACAGTCAACACAGTTGGGCCGTGTACATATCCATTGCTGCGGTAACGGCCACTTAGGGTTCCGCCCTGACGGCGG